>DATFLS010000615.1:0-2217 GCA_035267465.1 bacterium | reverse complement strand
GAAGTTTTCATCCCCGGAGTCGAAGTTTTCATTCCCGGAGTGAAAGTTTTGATTCCCGGAGTCGAAGTTTTCATTCCCGGTCACTGAGTGTTTACTCCCGGACACCAATTTTTCACTCGCAGACATCAAATGTTCCATCAGCAGCAGGAATGTCTCATTCCGGAAACGCTGACATTCGCACCGGTTTCTCAATTTTATCGCTCAGGGGGTAAGATTTTGCCCCGACATCTGACAGTGGCGCCGTACTCACTTAATTATCGATGCCTTTTTTCGGAATTTTAAGCAGGAGGATGCTTTCTTCGGACCTGTGGATTGTGCCACTGTTTTTTCGATCCCTGCCAGTACATTGAAGACTCTGTTGCCTGCCTGGCTGCTGGATTTATTCCGAATGGTTCCTGATACTATAGGCATGAGTTTTCTAATACTCCTCAGGTTCTTTATCGGACTGGTTGCGTTAATCGGGGGTGCGGAGCTGTTGGTCCGGGGAGCGTCCCGGTTGGCGGCGCTGCTGGGGCTGGCCCCGCTGGTTATCGGGTTGACGGTGGTGGCGTTCGGGACCGGATCGCCGGAGCTGGCGATCAGTCTGCGGGCGGGATTCGCCGGCCAGCCGGACCTCTCTTTGGGAAATATCATCGGAAGTAATCTGTTCAACATTCTGGTGATTCTGGGGATATCTGCTGTTCTCACACCGCTGACCGTCTCGCGGCAGCTGATTCGGCTGGACGTGCCGATCCTGATTGGGGTTTCCGTGGTGACGCTGCTGTTTGGTCTCAACGGGATGATCGGAACAGTAGAGGGGATGGTCCTGATGGCGGGGATTGTGGCGTATACGGCCTTTCTGTTCCGGATGAGCCGCCGGGAGAAGGCAGGACCGGAGTCTGGAATATCTGAGGCATCCGGCGCACAGGATTACGAAGATAACAGGGGATGGATCCTGCAGGTGACATTCATCGTGGGGGGGCTCATCCTGCTCATCCTGGGGGCGAACTGGCTGGTTGACAGTTCCGTGGTTCTGGCCCAGGCCCTGGGAGTGAGTGAGCTGATTATCGGTTTGACAGTAGTAGCGGCGGGGACCTCGCTGCCGGAGGTGGCTACTTCTGTGATTGCCAGTTTGAAAGGAGAACGGGATATTGCCGTAGGAAACGCGATCGGCAGCAGTATCTTCAATATACTGGCGGTGCTGGGGCTGACGTCCGTGATCGCACCGGACGGCATCCGGGTGTCGCCGGGTGCGCTCCGGTTCGACCTGCCGGTGCTGATTGCCGTCTCCCTGGCCTGCCTGCCCATCTTCTTCAGCGGACACCGGATCGATCGCTGGGAAGGCGTGTTATTCATGGGATATTATACTGCCTACATTGTCTACGTGATCCTGGACGCCACCCGGCATGATTTCCTGCCGTTCTTCAGCACAGTGATGTTGGGGTTCGTGATACCGTTGACGCTGATCACGATTGTGATTATTGCGTATCGGAGCAGATAACCGGACGGATAATGCATGATTACTATCCGGCAACAATTTTTACACACTTAAACATTTGCCGAAGCCTGGAGGGCTTCAACACGAATAGCCCCCGGTGGAACCGGGGGAATCAGGCACCAATCACAATCCAACCCTTATAAGGGTTGAATAAACAATACACCGGCGGTCTGATGCGTTATCCTGAGCGGTATTTAATCCCATACGAGGCTATGCATGTTTCCCGAGGGGATCCCGCTGGGGCAATCCCTTGTGGATTAGACGAACCGGGTGTGGCTGAAGAAGCGAATCCACAGAACTCGCACTGAAAGTTTTCGCGGCAAGATCCTTGGTTCGAAAAGAGAATATCGTTATCTTGACTATTACAGATTTGCATCATTGGATGAGTTCTGGAATACCCCAAAATCAGCCGGTAAGGGAAGGAATCATATGGTAAAGAAGATAATTGTACTGGTAACCTGTATCTCCCCCTTGTTCGGGTTATTTGAATCCACTCTTGCTGCCGGCACACAAGCAGACCAACACAGCAACTATATCGGCAGCCGGGCTCCTCTTATTGAAAAACCGTACATACCGTTGCCGCTGGGGGCAGTGAAACCGGAGGGGTGGCTGCAGGAGCAGCTCCGGTTGATGCGGTCGGGGATGACCGGGCATCTGGACGAATTGTATGAAAAAGTGGTCGGCCCGCGGAACGGCTGGCTGGGTGGTGACGGAGACGGCTGGGAGCGCGGTCCTTACTG
>DATFLS010000614.1:0-2908 GCA_035267465.1 bacterium | reverse complement strand
CTCCACGCCGTTGAAGCGACACATCCATAAAGGATTATACGGCGCCTATATCGTTGATCCGGTTGAGCCGCGTTCCGAAGCCCGGGAGTTGGTCATGGTGATGAACGGATTCGATACTAACTTCGACGCCGATAACGAAGTGTACGCCGTCAATACCGTTGCCTTTCACTATATGAACCATCCCATTCGGGTCCGCACGGGTAAACCGGTCCGCATCTATGTAATCAATGTTACCGAGTTCGATCCCATCAATTCACTCCACATTCATGCAGTCTTTTTCGATGTGTATCGCACCGGTACCCGCACCACTTCTCATGAATACACGGATACCGTGATGATGTGCCAGGCGGAGCGGGCGATTATCGAATGCACGTTCCGGTATCCCGGGCGATATATGTTCCATGCCCATCAATCCGAATTCGCAGAACTGGGATGGATGGGAGTAATTGAAGCAACAGATGCACCTGTATAATTCCGGAGAGAGACCATCACTATGAATAAGTTAAATAACACCTCGAATCCAGATACCGAGAAAACCCGGGGAAATTCTTTCTCCCGATGGACACTCATACTGCTCCCTCTCGTTCTGCTGGGATTATTGATTGTGATCATTCTATTCTTCGGCCCCGGTCAGGGGTTACGCACCAATTTTCCCCCGGTGGAAGACCTGGTGATTCAACGGGTCGAATTGCATGGAGAAGATTTTGCGCAGAACACTTCCAGGGAAATGATTCTCCATGTCTTGAATAACGGCCCCAGCAAAACTACCATCAGTCAGGTGATGGTTGATGAGGCGTACTGGCCGTTCACTATCACTCCGAAGCAATCACTGGGACACCTCGAGCGGGCCCGCATTCATATGCTCTATCCCTGGGTGGAAGGCGAAGCCCATGAGATCACCCTGATCACATCCACCGGGGCCACGTTCAGTAAAGGCGTCGACGTTGCGGTCTCCTCCCCCACTCCCAGCTGGAGCTATCTGGGAATATTTTCTCTGCTGGGCGTTTACGTCGGCATTATCCCGGTCTTTCTCGGATTACTCTGGTTCCCTGCTCTCCGCAACATCAGGACGCGAACCATGCATATTCTGCTCAGTTTTACCGTCGGACTGCTGGCCTTTCTGGCGCTTGATGCGATAGCCGAGGGCCTCGAAATTGCCCTCCGGCTGCCGGAATCCTTGGAAGGCATTGCCGTCCTTGTGGCGGGATTTGCCGGAAGTTTTCTGTTTTTGTCGGCGGTTTCGAGACGGACACGGGAGAGAGCAGAAACGGAACAAGAGGAATTCGCAGATAAAGTCCGACAGGCGAATACGGGGCCCCAGGTGATTATTGCATATACCATTGCGCTGGGTATCGGCCTGCACAATCTGGGTGAGGGGCTGGCTATCGGCTCGGCCTATGCGCTGGGCAATATCGCCCTGGGAAGTATGCTGGTGATTGGGTTTGCGCTCCATAACACCACGGAGGGGCTGGCCATAATCTCGCCGGTGGCCCGAAAACAGGTACGGGTTACCCACCTGATCTGGATGGGGCTGCTGGCGGGTGTACCGACCATTCTCGGAGCCTGGATTGGCGGGTTCACCTATTCGGCCTTCTGGGCCGTGCTGTTTCTGAGTATCGGTGCCGGAGCAATCGTTCAGGTGGTCCACACCATATTTACCCAGATGACCGTTGACACGGATCGACTGCTGACGGTGCGAAACACGTTCGGATTGGGGGCCGGATTTGCCGTTATGTATCTCACGGGCTTGCTTGTTGCAGTATAAGACCATCATTGGAGGAAACGATGACCCCATTCAAACCACCGAACCGGCGCATACTCCGGTACCTTATTGTGACGCTTTTCATCGGCGTGGCCGGTCTGCTCTCGCTGAAAGTACTGCTGCCGGGACCGGAGCCACATACGCTCATTCTCACCAGCGAAGATATGGAGTTCCGCAGCGACGATCCGGAGCCACGCTTTCCGCCCGGAAGCAGAGTGCACCTCATCTTTCGCAACCAGGATCGCGGTATCAGACATCAGCTGGCAATCCCCGCTCTGGAGATGGAGACACCGGTACTGAGGTCCGGGGAGGAGATCCGCCGAACGTTGATGCTCCCCGGACAAGACACCATTCTCCATATCGAATGTCCCCTGCATCCGATGATGAGCAGCAGAATAATCGTTGGAAGTCCAGGAACTGTTTCTGATTTTGGGAGGAGTACAGAGTGAGAATATTGCACGAGTCCGTTGGGAATATTGACGTTCACCCGAAGAAATATATCCGGAATAAACAGTGTCAGAATCTTTACGCGGAAGCGCCAGGCGTTCAGGTTGAGCATCGAGCCGTCACAGGTTTTAAAGGAGTCCAGGGATGACCACCCAGGCTGAACAGGATTACTTGAAGGCCGTCTACATGCTGCAACAGTATAGTTCGGAAGACAAACCGGTGAACACAGCGATGATCGCCGACCGACTTCAGGTGTCGCCGGCTTCCGCCTCCAATATGATAAAAAAACTGGCCACCATGGGATTGCTCCTGCATAAACCGTATCGGGGGGTGACTCTGACTTCGGAAGGTGAAAAAATCGCCCTGGGGATCATTCGCCGCCACCGGCTGCTGGAACTCTACCTTTCCGACAAGCTGGGGTACGGCTGGGATGAAGTCCATGAAGAAGCCGAAAAACTGGAACACGTGATCTCAAAGGAATTCGAAAAACGAATTGACCAGGCCATGGGATATCCGACCAATGACCCCCACGGGGCGCCCATTCCTGATGCGAAAGGAGTGATGGAAGCACCTGATTACCGCCCCCTCACACAGCTGAACGAGGGCCAGACAGGGATCATCTGCCAGGTGAGTGACCGGGACTCCGATCTGCTGCGATACCTGGAATCACTGGGATTGAAACCGGGTATCCAGATCACC
>DATFLS010000613.1:0-2320 GCA_035267465.1 bacterium | reverse complement strand
CGTCGGCGGTTTTCAGATTCACGTTATAGGCGATGAGAAAATTCCGGGCTCCGATTGCAACGCACCCGGCGTTCGCATGTAACCGGGCGGGACCATAATCCGGGTCCCAGAGAGGGTCACGGAGTTTCTCCTCCATCCCTTCATACTCTCCTCGCCGGATTTCGGCAAGGTTTCGGCGGCGATTGTTCCGTGCGGAGTTCGCATACAGAAAGACCGGGATTTGCAATTCTTCTCCCACACGCTGCCCGACTCGTTTCGATAATTCCACACATTCTCCCATGGATATATCACGCAAGGGGATAAACGGACAGACATCGGTGGCACCCATCCGGGGATGAGTGCCGTTGTGGTGCCGGAGATCGATTACCCGGGCGGCCTTTCGGATTGCCTGGAAAGCAGATTCTTCCGCGGCTGCGGGCGACCCTGTGAAGGTTACCACCGTTCGATTGGCGTCCCGACCCGCATCCACGTGCAACACCCGAATCCCGTCAATTTGCTCTATTGAAGACACAATCTTCCGGATGGTTGTGGTATCACGTCCTTCGCTGAAGTTCGGTACACATTCTACCAGCTGCGAACCCATATTTTTCCCCGCGCTGCTGCTCTCGGTTTCAATAATCTTAATTTAATGAAAGTCTGGTAAAAACAATAACCACGAACTCCGGAGTGTGATTCATCGGTTTACTCCTGTAAAAAGTTCGTCTGCAATTGAAAATAATAGAACGCGGCCACCACCAGGGCGTGCGTTATCTCCCCGTTCCGGATCATTGCCGGCATCTCTGAGATCGGACGAATTTCCACGGCAATTTCCTCGTATTCTTCAGGTTCTGGCGGTTGGGTCTTGCGGGCATCTGTGATCAGATAGGTGTAACAGTAGTTGGTCTGGATTGCAGGATTCGGTGTTACGGTGCCTATCAGGATCGGCTCCGCTCCGGTATAGCCCGTTTCTTCCCGCAGCTCCCGTATCGCCGCCTCGGCAGGGTCTTCCCCCTCATCCACCAGACCTCCGGGAATCTCCAGGGTGACGCGATCTGTTCCGTGGCGGTATTGTCGGATGAGCACGAGTCCCTCAGCGGGAGTGACGGCGACTACGTTGACCCAATCTCTGGTATGCAGAGTATAAAATTCCCCCTCGGTTTCGGTCTCTCGTGAAATTCGCCGTACTTTATGAATGGAAAAAACCGGAGTATCCAGCAAGGTTTTTCTTGACAGGGTATCCCATGGACTGATCATATCCTATCTCTTTTCCGTGAGTCAATTTTGAGTGCACAATCAGAGTTCTATGCTATCCTCCAGATTTTGTGCATCAAATTAGAAAAATCTTTGCCGTTCTGAAAGAAAACTTCCGGTCTGAACTATAGATGACTTATACGGTTTCAATTTCAATCTTGATCCATTCATCACCATTCAGTACAATATATTTTACTATATCATTATGAAAAGGAGATTGTCATCGCATCGATCGGTAAACAGGAGTTCCTGACGGAGGCCACCCTCGAGGAAGCGTCACTCCGAAGGGGAAACCCGGTGGGTGGCGAGTTTGCTGTTGCCGGCACCCTGCCGACGATACAGGATGTTATTGACTTCAAGGAAGGCAACCATCGATACAAGTACGGATATTACCGGTTCGTTGATCATCCCTATCTCAAGCGGATTACACAGGCGTTGCGGAAGTTTTATACGACCCGGCACTGTCTCCTGATGACCAGTCCCGAAACAGCATTTTACGAATTAATCGATCACCTCATTACGGGGGCTGAAATTGAACATATTGCGGTGATCGGTGAACACCAAACTCCATCCATCGACTGGGAAAATGCTTTTCACTCTTTCCCTGAGATACGACCGAAAATCTATCCTCCCGGGGAGGCAGTGCATCAGAGCAAGGATACCACTACTGATACCATATGGATTCTTGCGGTCCATAATCCCGGTGAATTTCTCCGCAGCAACGATTCACTCTCGGCGCACCTAGCCGAACGACATGCGCCGCTGATACTGTTTGCCGATCACCTGAAAGCCGACCTCCCGGAATTCAACGGGAAGCAATTTGCCGTCATAGATATGTTTCCCGGAGATGAGACCCTTGCCGGCGCTGCCATCCTGGGTAATGCTGACCGGATGATGTTGGGGCTGCGGAACCGGCTGAAACAGCGGGGACCGATGCTGTCCAGTCGCAATGCTGCGCGGGTTCTCACGCCGGATCACTCGCACATTGACACGTCTGATAATTATTCCCGCGTGGCGAAAAGAATCGCCAGCCTGGAAAACGGCACTGAGGCATTTCTCTACCCCTCCGGCATGAATGCCGTCGCCAGCG
>DATFLS010000612.1:0-5968 GCA_035267465.1 bacterium | reverse complement strand
ATCGCGAACATTTTCCAGCGGTACATCCCCAACGGTCGAGGGACTATGCAAAATGCCTTAATACCTGAGAATGCATCCTGAGTGACAGAAATAGAACATATGGGCGGAAAGCGCGCGAGATGTACCGATGATATAAAAAGCAGGGAGATTCGTTCATGGTTCAGACACAAGATGTAGGGAGATAAGATCCCCGGGATACTCAAATTGTGACCACCAACTGATGTCCTTTTGTGTCGTATAGGTGAAAGGGAGATTTCAAATCAGGAATAACATATTTGATAATGTTTCTGATCACATGCTCTGCTCAAAATACTAAGCCTGAAACAGGATAATTAACATAGGATGTTAGGTTTATATCACCGAGGAAAATCGCAGCACAAAAAAATCTGGTGGACAATCAACTTTTCCTTGATCGCAGTAAGTTACTACAGTAAATTAACAAAGATTGAGAATGTGAACACAATCACAAAATGAAACCTAAAACGATCCCAGAAGAAACGATTGGTCGGTTATTTCTCTATTTACGCGCACTGCTATGTCTTGCCAGAGAAGGGAAAGAAACGGTCTCATCCCAGAAGCTTGCAGAAGCTTGTCATGTAAAACCTACCATCATTCGGAAAGATTTTTCTTATTTTGGCGAGTTTGGAACCCGTGGAGTAGGATACGATGTTAATCAGCTAATTCAGGAAATCCGACATATCCTGAATCTTGATAACCTGATGAAAGCGGCTCTTATCGGGGTTGGGAATATTGGGATGGCCCTGCTTAACTATACTGGCTTTGAAGAAGAAGGCTTCAAGATTACCGTCGCGTTCGACAATAATCGTGACAAGATAGGAAAGAAAATAAATAATGTGCCGATTGAGGATGTGGCTCATTTGGAGAGCATGCTGCAAACCCAGGGCATCCAACTGGGGATTATAGCCGTACCGGAGTCCGCTGCTTCTGAAATTGCACAACGCCTGGCGCAAGGTGGGGTGAAGGCGATCTTGTCCTTTGCTCCATGCCAGCTGATCACCTCTGACAACATACAGATTGCCTGTGTCGATCTGGCGACTGAAATGGCTCGCTTGGTTTATTATCTGTAAAAAAGCGCCCGTTGCACAACAAAAAAACAGGAAACAGCAACGTTGAAGATCATTTATCCGGAATTTCATTAGCGATCGGATAGAAAGGCAAGTGTAACAATCTATAATAAAGTTGTTGGAGAAATACAGGTATTGAGTGGGCAGAATGTGCATAGTTGTGTGCATTGCGGGAAGTGCTCCGCTGCCTGTCCTTTTACAGAGTGGATGGATGTGCTCCCGGATCAGATTATCCGGAACATTCAACTGGGGAGAATTGAAGAGATTGAGACAATGACACCCTGGATCTGTGCTTCTTGCTTTGCTTGTATGGCCACTTGCCCGATGGGGGTGGATATCTCCAAACTTATGAATGCTGTGAAAGAGAAAGTGAAACTCAGAAAAGGCGAAGATTGGACCCGGATTGATGAACTTCCTGAGACGACCTTGCGCGAGATGCCCCAGATTCTTCTAGTTAGTAACTTCAGAAAATATACCAGATAACCATGGAAGAAATGTTTTTCTATCCGGGATGTGGCCTGAAGAGTGGTGCGGAAGGATATTATACGAGTATCCGGTCGGTATTTGCCAAATTAGATGTGAATGTCCGAGAATTGCCAGATTGGAATTGTTGTGGGGCTGTTTATCCGCTTTCTACTGATAATCTGATTCAGCGAGGAGCACCTATACGAAATTTAGTAAAAGCGCGATCCCAAGGAGCGGAGGTCCTCTATGTTGCGTGTTCTATGTGTTACAATGTCCTGAAAAGGGCAGAGCAGTTTGCGCAGACCCGGCAGGAGGAGATGAAGAGAGTGAACGAACTCTTTGAGGAGTATGATGACTATTCCGGGGGTGTGGAGATCCGGCATATTTCCGAGTTACTCCTTGAACGATTACAAGTTGTGGATATCCTGGGCACTCCGCAGGAAAAGAAGGTCGCTCCTTATTACGGATGCACCCTTGTCCGGCCTGCGGAATTTGCTGTGCCTCCCCGTATCCTGGAAGATATTTTAAAGACAGTCGGGTACACAACGATCACATTTCGGAACACGGATCGCTGTTGTGGAGCCTATCATTCCATCAATCGGCCGGATATCACCAGGACCCGGGTCACTGAAATTCTCACGGATGCGGTCAATGAGGGAACGGAGGCGTTGATCCTCTCCTGTCCCCTCTGTGAATACAATTTGGCTGCATTCAACATGGTGGATCTCCCGATTCTCTGGCTTACCCAGGCAGTGGGGCTGGTGTTGGGGGTGTCCGACTTGGGATTGGAATACAATCGATCCGTTATCGAGCCTTTCACACGAGAGGCAAGCCATCATGAATGAAAATGAACAAGACCAGCAGATGGTCTGGCTTTTTGTTCTGGATAGACCATATAAAGTCCCGGCCGGGCTCACCATTCAGGATGCAATGGAATACGCAGGGTATAAACTGACCCGGGGAGTTGGATGCCGCGGGGGGTTCTGCGGAGCCTGCGCTACCGTGTACAGAATTGAGGGACAATACCAGCTCAAAGCGGATCTGGCCTGTCAAAAAGTGGTGGAAGATGGGATGCACATCGTAACCATTCCATTTACGCCGGCCAACAAGAAACAGTATGACATTGATGCCCCGGATATGAAAGCGGATGCGGGAATCCTCCTGTCTTACTATCCCATGGTGGCACGATGTGTATCATGTAATCGCTGCAACAATATCTGTCCTCAGGAACTTGAGGTGATGGAAGCCATGAACGCGATACTCCAGGGAGATGTCGAGCGGACAGCCAGACTCATGTTTGACTGTATCCAATGCGGACTCTGTTCCATGCGATGCCCCGGAGAAATCCCTCAATTCCACATTGCCCAGCTGGCCAGGAGATTATGGGGAAAATATGGTGAATCGCCTGATCAGATGCTCACCAAAAGGTTAGGAGAAATTACAGCCGGGAAGTTTGATGAAGAATATGACACTATCATGGGAGCCGGTCGTGAGGAATTGCAGGCAATGTATGATACTCGCGAGCTGAAACTTGCTTGAAAGGGGGAATCTATGGCCGAAGCTTATCCATCGTATATGTCGGACTCCATTAGAAAGGTGGAAGCAAGCAGATCCCAGAGACTGCAAAGAGATCTGACCGAGCTCAAAATGCCTGAGGAAGAGCATGATTCTCTGTTAAACAGATATCACCCAGATTACAGAACTGAGCAATTTGCTGAAGTAAGAGTGGGGCCCAATAAAGGAGACGTAATGCCTCGGGAAATCGTGAAGTTACTGGAGGCATATCCGACAGTGCGTCCTGAAGAAGTGAACCTGGATGAGATCGATTACGATGTTGAGGTCCTTATAATCGGTGGTGGAGGCGGCGGAACCGTGGCAGCCCTCTGGGCTGTGGAGCAAGGTATTCCCCCGGAGAAGGTGCTGATCGTTACCAAATTACGGCATGGTGATGCCAATTCACTCATGGCTCAGGGAGGAACCCAGGCGGCCACCGCCGAGGAAGATTCTCCGGTGCAGCATTACCTGGACACCATGGGCGGCGGGCATTTTGAAAACAAACCGGAGTTGGTGAAGGCTCTCACTGAAGAAGCACCGATGATTATCGAATGGCATCGGGAGCTGGGAGTCATGTATGATCGTGATGAGAACGGAAACATGATGGTTTTTCCGGGGGGAGGATCCTCAAGAAAACGTCTTCACTGTGCCGAAGATTATACCGGCATGGAACAAATGCGGGTGATCCGGGACCAGGTAAGAAATCTGGGAATACCGGTGCTTGAATTTACACCGGCGATTGAACTGCTTACCACACCAGAAGGAGCAGTAGGGGGAGCACTTCTCTGGAACCTGGATACTCATCAGTACTATGTGGTGTGGGCAAAAACGACCATTTTATCCACAGGGGGATTCGGCCGGCTGCATATTCAGGGATTTCCGACGACCAATCATTACGGAGCCACCGCAGACGGTTTGGTGATGGCTTACCGGGCCGGCGCCAAACTACGGGATATGGATTCGGTGCAGTACCATCCCACCGGGGCAGCCTATCCACAACAGATACTGGGATTGTTAATTACGGAAAAAATACGAGGACTTGGCGGCCAGCCCGTAAACAAGGAAGGCGAGGTGTTTGTGTTCCCACTGGAGCCTCGTGATGTAGAAGCGGCTCGTCTCATTAAGGAGTGCGAAGATGGGAAGGGAATGGAAACCCCGTATGGTGTCCAGGGCATCTGGCTGGATACCCCCCTTATTGACGCCATACATGGTGAGGGAGCATTTGCCAGGGCATTCCCCTCCATCGCCAGGCTCTATAAACGGCATGATATCGATCCCACCGAATTCCCAATTCTGGTCTATCCCACACTGCATTATCAAAACGGCGGTATAGAAATCAATGGGAACACAGAGAGCTCCACCCAGGGGCTCCTGGCGGCCGGTGAGGTGAGTGGCGGAGTACATGGGAAAAACAGGTTGATGGGGAATTCGACCCTGGATTACAATGTATTTGGACGGCGTGCCGGTATCCAGGCCGCAGAGAGGGCTCAAGAATCTATCGAAGTCGGGGAATTAACGCTCGATCATGCCAGGAGATATACTGCAGATTTGGAACAGGCAGGTATAGATAAATCGAAGAAGTCTCCCTTAATTCTTCCGGAATACCGAGGAAAAAGAACGTTAAACCGGCTGTTGGATTTTCCACTGTAAGGAGCATTTGGCAAGATGAGTTCTCAAGCAGCGCGAATTGGGGTGTTTCTCTGTCACTGCGGCGGGAATATTTCCGAGGTGATTGACATGCATCGGCTGGCATCATTCGCACAGGGACTTGTGGATGTTGTGCACGTTCGAAGTCATGAGAATATCTGTTCACAGGAAGGGCAGCAGCAGATAACCGAGGAGATAGGGAAATTTGGCCTCGATGGGGTAGTCATCGGCTGTTGCTCCCCCCATTTTCACGAACGGGAATTTCGCGAAGCCGTCAGGAAATCCCCAATCAGTCCATATCAGTTGGAGATTGCCAATATCCGGGAACAGGGATCCTGGGTACACTACGATGAGCCGGAGAACGCGCTGGCAAAAGCGCAGGCCCAAATCGCCGGCAAAGTCGAGAAAGTAAAGCTGAATGAACCGCTGGAACCATTTTCCGTACCCATTGGAGACACAGTGTTAGTAATTGGGGCCGGGATTGCAGGCATTCAGGCGGCACTGGATCTGGCTGATACCGGGTTCCAGGTCTATGTGGTGGAAAAGCAGCCCTATATCGGAGGCAGGATGGGACAGCTGGGGAGAACATTCCCGACCCTGGATTGTGCCCCCTGTATTCTGGATCCCAAGATGTCCGACGTGATGTCCCATGAGAATATCACCGTCTATACCTATACCGAGATTACAAGTATCTCCGGATTTATCACTGACTATGAAGTGGATTTGCGTATCAAACCCCGGTATGTCACGGATACATGCACGGCTTGCGGTGAATGTTCGAAGATCTGCCCGGTCGAGACGGAGAATGAGTTTGATTTTGAAATAGGAACCAGAAATGCCGCATATATTACCCATCCCGAGGCAGTACCTAAGAAATATCTGATTGATATTGAACGATGCCTTCAACCACCAAGACCCCCCTGTCAACGGGTCTGCCCGGTGGATGCTATTGATTTTACCATGGAAGATCAGCAGGAAACTCTGCATGTTGATACCATCATTGTCGCCACCGGTTTCGATCTGTATGATATGGGAAAGATCGAAGAATATCATTACTCCGAGAGTGACAACATTCTTCATGCTGGCCAGGTGGAGCGGATGATACTGGGTACCGGTCCCACCGAGGGCAACATTCTCAGACCCTCCGATCATGAACTTCCCCGCAGCGTTGCCTGGATACTCTGCTCGGGATCCCGGGACGAGCACCACAAGGAATA
>DATFLS010000611.1:0-6455 GCA_035267465.1 bacterium | reverse complement strand
ACTCGAATGCATAGTATGGCGGACCGAAAATGCTCTTATACGTTTCCAGGGAATGGCGGTCATCAGGCGCATCAAAATTCATATCGTGATTTCCGGGCACATTGTAAAAGGGGATACCAATGGCGGAAAAGATCTCGTTCTGCCGGTGGAAGAGGGAGAGATCATTGAACATGATATCCCCGAGGGTGAGGCCGAAGGCGGCCTCGATCCCCACCAGCTCGGCGATGACATCGTCCCGGATATAGCTGATCTCCTGATGATCCCTGGGCTGGGGATCGGAAAACACCACCGCCCGGAACGTGTCGGATTCGGTGGTCCGGAAGAGGGGAAAATTCAACTGCTCAGGCAGCTCCCCGGTCGGGGGTACTCCGGGATATTCCTGGGCAGGCGAGCCCTGGGGTTGATGGATATAGTAAAATTGCGGGAGATTGTGCTCATCCGGCGGCACCTCATATCCCCCTGGCTTGGTGATAAACACGATCATTTCTTCATGCACCGGCAGCCGGTAGCGGCCCCGGCGATTCGTCGTCACCGTCTCCTGCTGGTTGGAGACTATGACACCGGGCACCCCCCGCTCACCCGGATCCAGCTTCCGGTTTCGGTTGGTATCTTCGAATACCACCCCGCTGATATTTGCCGCACAGGCAACCTGCATCCCGCTGAACAGCAGTAAAATAGCAAAGCAGATGTTTCTCGTGTTTTGCATGGTTTCTTTCCCTCCGATACTTGATTCCTGTATACCAATGTGGTTGAGACAATCTGTCTGCTCACATTCCAGGCAGAATGTGATTGCTAAGTTAGTACAATAAAAAGCATTATACCATTGATGATATGGGGTGAGTTTCTTCGGATCCCCCGGATATCCCGAAAGGATGTAGTTATGCGAATAGTGCGGAAGAATTCCCGGCATTTCATGTAAGCCACTCCGCCCTACCGGGACTGAACATGTCCGGCTCTCTCCAGGATTCCCGAAGAGTAATTGGCCACATAAAGCGTTGTCAGCGAGTGGTGTCTTGGTCGTCCGTTGTTTGTATGGTGCTCTAAACTCCCTACGCCATTTGCCAATCTATTTATAATAGTCTGTATCTGTTGTCATCTGCGTAAATCTGTGGCTATGGTTGTATAGGCGGAGAGGTGGATTGATCACGGTTCTGATTTTTCTCGTTGTATTCGATAGCGAGAACCTGTAACATGAATTTCCTGCGATTGTCGGCGTGGCTGACTCATCGACGGGATTACAATATTCAACCACAGATAGAAGGGAGCACGCTACAATTCATGAGAATGGAGAGAAGATACCCATTGAATTGGAAATTTGCGACGATGAGTGTCCAATCCAGAGTGACTCTGAATCCGGAGGAGGCACGATGAAATCACTCGTTCGTCTGGAAGAATTCGGCATCTTTCTGTTTTCCATCTACCTCTTTATCACTCTGAATTACCCGTGGTGGCTGTTCCCACTCCTGCTTCTGGTGCCCGATATCAGTATGATAGGATATGCGGGTGGCAATCGCATCGGTGCTGTCGTTTATAATCTGATGCATTTTCGGGCGCTTGGATTGTTACTCTATGTCATCGGGGCAGTTCTTCCGATGCCTGTGGTGGCGCTGACTGGCGTGATCCTGTTTGCGCATGCCACTCTGGATCGCGCTTTCGGATACGGATTGAAGTATGGCGACCGGTTTCAGCATACCCATCTCGGCGGGATCGGCCAGGCATCACAACGGCAGGAGGAGGTTTCCGCGTGACCTTCCATCGGGAGATTAATAGCGCAATATTTCAATATCTAAAACTCCAAACTTTCCCGTTTCCAAACATCAGGATTACAAGAATCCGGATTGGAAGAGGGAATGTTCACCATTACACAGCCAGGATCGGTGATATCTCTGGTGTGGTGAGAAAAAAAGGCATATCACTAAGGACAGCACAAAGTCCCACCAAGAAAACAAGGGAAGTAAGGAGGTCATACCATGTCGAACGTGGATATTATACAGGGGTATTTTAAGAAGTTCTTCTCCGGAAAAGCCCGGCATTCGGAGGTACGGGACCTGCTCACCGATAATTTCACCTTCCGGGATCCTCTGATGTCAGCCGATAGCGCCGATGAATACGTGGAACAACTTCGGTCTCTGGGAGACGAGATCGAGATGTATGCCGAGGTGCGAGAAATCGTCGGAGAGGGTGACGTGGTTGCCGCCCTCATCGATTTCCAGGGACCGGGGGGCACAATACAGTATGCGCAATGGTTCACTATGCGAGACGGCAAGATCGCCCGGCTCGAGGTCATCTACGATCCGCGGCCGTTCCTGGAGATGGGTGCTGAGGGATAGAAATCACTGGCATCCCTGGCCACAACTAAAAAACCCCCCGCTGACAGCGGGAAAGTGTTGTTGATTCTCTGCTGGGGTTGACTTGTCCCCCTAAGAAGCCTAGCGGCTTTAAGTCCGCCCCAGGCGGGTTAAAGCCGCGGAGACAAGGCACGGAGGGGGTCCCTCCCGCTTAAACCCGGCTCCGCCGGACTTTAAGCGGGAGGATTAAAACAAATCCAGCACAAGCCGCGGAGTGAACAGCAATCTTTTACTGTCCTGCACGGTATTTTTTTCTTAGTTAACGGTAGTTCGTGCCCGGTTTACTGGTTTGATAAGGTAGTCCAGCGAAAGTATACATCCATGGCAGGGTCCACAGCATACTACGAAAACCGCTCCCTGCTTTCCGATTACTATTTGGAATACCGGATGGCGGATAGTTCCCGGTGAGCGGAGGAGATTACCGGCGTTTTTCGGGAAATAGATGCTTACTATACCATACAACTGCAGGAAGAAGTTGATGTGATATCCAGTGATGGAGGAAGTGGTGATTACACGAGATTCGTGAAATTTTTTGATTACTGCTAGTATTCCATCACGGGCAATACCACCGGGTCTGACAAGCAAGGAGGTTGTCCTGAATTTTTCCTATCGTTCCTGTGGCGAAGCAATTATATTACGGGAAAATTGGTTGTTCATTTATATTCTGGTTATCAAATATTACAGTAGAAAACAGCATGCCTGAAATCCGCTCCGCCGAGATTGAAGCCCGTCCCTTTCTGAAATGGGCGGGTGGCAAGACTCAGTTACTGGATGCCATTGAGGAACGGTTGCCTGCACACATCAAAGAATCCGGACGTATTGATCGGTATGTAGAACCCTTTGTCGGCGGAGGAGCGCTATTTTTTCATCTGCAGGCGCAGTACGCGGTGGGGGCGTCCTGCCTATTCGATATTAACAGAGAACTCATCGTTGGGTATCGGGCGATTCAACGAGATCATGAGGAGCTTATCAGCCGGCTCAGGGCGTTGGAAGCCGAATTTCTTGAAAAGTCTCAGGAAAACAGGAAAGCACAATTTTACAATATCAGAGATGCCTACAATGCCCAGATGCGCGCCTTCGATTATGATCAGTATTCCGAACAATGGGTGGACCGGACGACCAATCTCATCTTTTTGAATAAAACCTGTTATAACGGCCTCTTCCGCCAGAACAAAAAGGGAGAATTCAATGTCCCCTATGGTCGGTATGTGAACCCTACCATCTGTGATGCCGAAAATCTCCGGGTTGTCCATCAGGCCCTCCGGCATACGCACATTTTTTGTGCCGATTTCACGGCTGCCGGAGACTATATCGATGATACTTCGTTCGTCTATTTCGACCCACCGTATCGCCCATTGAATGCCACCTCCGGTTTCACCGGCTATTTTAAAGACGACTTCGATGATACGGACCAGCGCAAACTGGGCCGGTTTTTCCGGGAACTGGACGCTATCGGTGCGGAACTGCTTCTCAGCAATTCTGATCCCCAGAACGAAGACCCGGCGGATACCTTTTTTGACGATCTGTACGACGGCTATCGCATTGAACGCGTCCCGGCGAAACGATTTATCAATTGTGACGGCGAAAAGCGGGGCGCCATTGATGAGTTAATCATTCGTAATTATTAACTTTTTTCGAAAAATAGCACACAGCCTACCCCGTCTGTCCTAACAGATCGGGGATGTGAAACGGTCCAAATCAGGGATTTGGCTCCATGTTCACTATCAGGGATGAACACGGAAACAAAGAATGACCGCAGATCTCCCCAATCTCCGAAAGGTAGAGAGGGAGTAAAAATACATCTGATTCCGGTGGAAAGCTGACTTATCTATGCAAACCTTAGAAGATTATAGTCAAGAGATTGCAGCACGTTTGGTTCGTGGCGATGCCCGGGAGGAATCGTATTATCATGCACTGGCAAGCATGGTGCAAGACCTTGCAGCAGAACTTGAATACGCCAAGATAGATGTGACTACTCTTCCCAAGCCCACGGAAGCCGGGAATCCGGATTTCCGGATATGGGACGGCGCTCATAAAATTATCGGGTATATCGAAGCCAAAAACCCCGGTTCAGATCTACGGTCCATTGAAGGCTCCGAACAACTCAAACGATATCGCTTCACCTTTCCGAATGTCATCCTTACCGATTTTTATACCTTTCGGTTGTATCGGGATGGTGAGCTGGTGGATCAAGCGGCGATCGGCCGGCCTTACGTTGGAAAGAAATTACAAGAACGCCCGCCGTTAGAAAATGTTGACGACTTCACTGAACTCCTGGGCAAATTCCTGTCCCATTCGGCACCCAGGACTTTCCAGGCTTTCTCCCTGGCAAAGGAGCTGGCGAAACGGACCCGATTTCTGGAGGGAATTATCGAGCATGAACTGATCGAAGATGGCGAAGAGAGCAGTCGGTTACATGGATTTTATGAAGCATTTCACACCTATCTCATCAGCGGATTGACAACATCGCAGTTTGCCGACCTCTATGCCCAGACCATCACCTACGGGTTATTTGCCGCCCGGACACGGGTTGCCGGGGAGCAGCCGTTTACCAGAACCAATGCTGCGGATTATATTCCCCGGACTATCGGTATTCTCAAGGATGTGTTCGAGTTTATTTCGTATGGAAAGCTCCCGGAGAATATCCGCTGGATTGTGGATGATATCGCCGAAATTCTCCACGTGGCGGATATCGAACAGATTCTCACCCGGTACTATGAAGAGGGGAAGGGGAAGGATCCGGTGATCCATTTTTACGAAACCTTCCTCACAGCTTATGATCCAGCGCTACGGGAACATCGCGGTGTGTATTATACTCCGGAATCCGTGGTGAGTTACATCGTCCAGTCTGTGCATCAGATTCTGAAAGACGAGTTCGGGAAATCCCTGGGATTGGCCGACAGCTCCGTCACCGTGCTGGACCCGGCAGGCGGGACACTTACGTTTATCGCCGAGGCCTTTCGAGTGGCAGTCGCGGAATTTGTGGAAACCTATGGAGAAGGAGATACGGAAGGATTTATCAGGGATCATCTTCTGGAACACTTTTACGCCTTTGAGCTGATGATGGCACCCTATGCCATCGGTCACCTGAAATTGGGTTTTATTTTGGATGAGCTGGGATATCATCTGGCGGAGGATGAGCGGCTCAAACTCTATCTGACGAACACCCTGGAGTTGGAAGAACTGGAACAAACTACTTTGCCAGGGATGGATTCGTTGTCCAAAGAATCCCGTGCTGCCGGGAAGATTAAGAAAGAGGAACCTGTCCTGGTCATAATGGGGAATCCCCCGTATTCCGGGCATTCGTTCAACGACAATGACTGGATTGACGGGTTGCTGAAGAAAGGATATACGCACGACAACGGTCAGGAAGATGATGGTTATTATATTGTGGATGGAGCACCTTTAGGTGAAAAGAATCCCAAGTGGCTGCAGGATGATTACGTGAAATTCCTTCGCTTCGCCCAGTGGAAAATCGATCAGCACGGGCAAGGGATCGTCGGAATGATCTCCAACCACAGCTATCTGGACAACCCCACCTTCCGGGGAATGCGGGAGTCATTGATGAAGAGCTTCGACAAAATTGCGGTGCTGGATTTACATGGGAATGCCCGGAAAAAGGAAACAGCTCCAGACGGGTCCAGAGATGAGAACGTCTTTGATATCCAGCAGGGGGTGGCGATTGCGTTACTGCGGAAGATCAATAAACGGCAGGAAGTCCTGCGAGGAGATCGGTATGGGGTCAGAGCAGATAAGAATGACTGGTTAGAACACCATACTATATCAAATACAGACTGGACCAAATTACAACCCCAATCACCATTCTATTTTTTCAAGGAACAGGATTACGAACTGGCGGAGAAGTATAATAAACATATTTCAGTAAACGAGTTATTCCCCCTTAATTCGGTAGGGATTGTGACAGCAAGAGATCATTTCACTATTCATTGGACGAAAGATGAAGTATGGCGGGTAATTAACAATTTTATAAATCGCCCCCCTGAGGAAGCCCGGTTACTATTTGACCTCGGCAATGATACCCGGGATTGGAAGGTTGAACTTGCCCAAAGAGATATTCGTGAAAGTGGTCCTGAGAAAAGCCATCTG
>DATFLS010000610.1:0-5122 GCA_035267465.1 bacterium | reverse complement strand
TCATCTCTAATAATCTCTTCCCGAAGCGCTTCATTCAGTGCCTCCCGCACCATAATGGTACGAGTACCCTGGCTTTGCTTTGATTTCTCAACCATTATTTAATAGTCCTCTATCAATTCCTTGAATTCCTCGACGCTTACTTCCGGACTCTCCTGGGCAAACTCGACAGCCTCCTCCATTTCCTGCTCAATCTCCTGTTCAAGAACGTCGATGTCGTTCTCTGATATGTCCGCTTCGTCAATCATATATTGTCGCACGTGCTTCACCGGATCCTTCTCTTCCTTATAATATTTCACCTTGTCTTCCGGCATATAAGTTCCGGGATCATTCACGTGATGTCCGGCATGACGATAGGTCACGCCCTCAATGAGGATGGGGCCCTTGCCCTGTCGGCACTTTGCCACCGATTCCTTAGCCTTCTCGTACACTTCAAATGGATTGTTCCCGTCCACCCGATAACTTTCCACTCCGAAACCACGTCCGCGTTTGTACAGTTCTGTCTCCCTTGTCGCCTCATCAATTGAGGTGGAGACTGCATACTGGTTATTTTCAATCACGATAATCGCCGGCAGATCCCACGCCGCAGCCAGATTCAGTGATTCGGCAAAGGCACCATTATTGGTAGCGCCGTCGGTGGTAAAAACGGCCGCAACCCGGTCTTCCCCCCGGATACTTACACCTAACGCAGCACCAACTCCCATGGCAATATTGCCCCCCACAATGGCATTGGCGCCCAGGTTACCCTTTTCCAACTCTGCAATATGCATTGAACCGCCAAACCCGGAGTTATAACCGGTCTTCTTCCCCAGCAATTCGGCCACCATGCCTTTGAATTTCGCCCCACGGGCAAGACAATGTCCGTGACCGCGATGAGTACTGGTGATATAATCCCGGTCCGCCAGTGCCGCACATACACCGGACGCAATACCCTCCTCCCCCAGATAGGGGTGAAAATAACCCCGAATCAAACCCTGCCGATACAGTTTGATACATTCGGTCTCGAAGTGCCGGATACTGTAGAGAGTCCGGTATAAACTAATTAAAAACTCTTTGGAATACATAGACTTACTCCAGGCTTTCAGACGAATGAACAATGCCCTTTCGGGGAATGCGGGCACTCTTCAAGTATGGAGATGTTATCGCTACCATGACAACCTAATGTTACGGATATACCCCGTGTTTATCAATACGAAAATGGCGATTTGCCCCACTCAGCTTGCCAATAGACCTAATCAGGTTAACCTGGCACAACAACAATGATCTCTTCAACTCCTTTGTTTTACAAATATAAATAGTTCTCCTAAAAAACAAAACCCCGGAATGCCACATAGCCAGCCTGAATTTTATTGATTCAATGAATAACTAGCGTCCGGAAAATAATTTTACTTTGAAATCAAACTGAATTATTTTATTTACGTCTTATGAAGAACATCATCTGCGACATTGATGGAGTGCTACTCCATCAGAACCAATTGATTCCCGGTGCCGAGAAATTCATCGAACGGATACGCAATCAGGGAAATCCATTTCTCCTGCTTACCAATAATCCTTCTCAAACCCCTGCGGACCTGATGAACCGGTTGGAGACGGCCGGGATTGAAGTGCCGGCGGAATCTTTCTATACCTCTGCTATGGCCACTGCTGCGTTCCTGCAAAAACAGAACGGAAGCAAGGCATATGTTATCGGTGAAGGCGCCCTCACTCACGAGCTGTACCGGATCGGATTTACCATCACCGATATTAATCCGGATTTCCTCATCGTGGGAGACACCCATGCGTTCAACACAGATATGATCTATAAGGCATCTCAGTTCATCCTGAAGGGTGCGAAATTTATTGCCACCAATCCCGATGTGAAAGGTCCCAGGGGAGAACCGGCTTGCGGCACGTTTTGCGCACCTATTGAACGGATGACAGAAAAGAAGCCGTTCTATGTGGGCAAACCGAATGCCTGGATGATGCGGGCCGCTCTCAATACCCTGGGTGGCCATTCCGAGAATACCGTGATTATCGGCGATAATATGAGTACCGACATCCTGGCAGGCACTCAGGCAGGCATCGAGACGATTCTGGTGCTCACCGGGGTGAGCTCACGGAGTGACCTGGACAAATACCCATATCTCCCGGATCACATCTATGACAATGTAAATGATGTCGATATTCTGTAGGAGCCAGCCTCACCGGATTCGATCATTCGCTCACTGCAGTTGCCCTCTGATGCTGGGAAGCGCCACCCTTGCAGTGCACCGACCTTCCCGGATTCCCTAAGTGACTCATTATCTGCCGTTAGGAACACCATGATTTCATATGTTCCGACAACCGTTGCAGCTCATGCAGAGTCCTCATCCATTCGTTTCTTGCCTCACATGTTTTGACGCCGATGATGGTGTCCGCGCAGAACAAAACGGTATATAGGAAGACTTAACAATACTCCACTCAAGCTGAATTAGGCCTGACAACCCAGGTTACTGTGGTCCGGTACGCGAATTCAGCCACTGCAGTCCCTGGCGGGCATATGAATTTGCCGGATCCAACTCCAAAACCTGCCGTAGCTCATTCCGGGCCCGGTGGTACCTCCCGCGATCGACGAAAGCCCGGGCAATCAGATTACGACTCTGTACCTCGGATGGCGCCATATTGAGGGCACGAAGATACTCCTCTTCTGCCCGCTCCGGTTGATCCAGGCGTCCATAGATGAGACTCATACCCACCGAGGCATCAATATGCAGCGGATTATAGGTATCGGGATATAGTTCGAAAATCTCCCGGTAATGGATTACTGCCTCGCTAAACCTGTTTAGTTCTTCCAGAGACCGGCACCAGGTGATCACTGATTGTCCGGTTTGCCATCTCAGTTGTTCTTTCTTTGAAGTAAATTCATCCTTGAAGGATGCCAGAATAAAACCATGCTCCTGCGCCGTGGATAACAACTGTGTCAATTCCTGGAATGAGCTGTCCCAAACCGCAATAATGTCCGTAAACAACCCGGGAACATTCCCCATATCCCAGAGATGTTTGGGGGCCTCGTATTCGAGAATGGGTTTGTCATCCGTGTTTGGCTCAATCCCGGCAGACAGTTCCCGCACTCCGCCAGGTCCCAGAATGAAATGCGAAAGGAAGTTTTCAAGGGTCGGATTCTCCAGATGCTTCCCCACACCAGCGGATATCTGCCGGTCCGCCAGTCGTCGGTTGATCAGGTCCGGATGGATCTGCAACGGTTCATTGGAACCGATGAGGATCAGGTCGGTCATGTTGGACATCCAGAGGCTGACATGGGCGAACGCTTCATCAAAGGTTCGCATAATTCGCTTCGCCTCCCTGGGAGCTAAATCCCCCACCGGAAGCCATTGTGACATCAGACCACCCGGACGCAGAGCCCGGGCTGCCATCTGATAATACTCCAGCGAATACAGGTTGTTGGAATGGGCATCAGCCGGATGAATGGGATCGGTAATCAGACAATCATACTGGTTTACTCTTCCCCGCAGAAAGTGCCGGGCATCCTGGATGATGATCTCCGTGCGGGGATTTTCAACGACATGATCATTCGACTCCCGGAAATAGTTGACCGCCTCCAGCATCACCGGATTGATTTCCACACACTCCGCCTCTTCCACCCCATGGACCAGAACGGAATTCAGGGTAATGCCTGTTGCCAGCCCTATCACCAGGCTGTTCCGGGGATGTTCATGTAACAGCATCGGAATGTGCGAGAGCAGTCCGAGGTGCTTCTGACCACCAGGCTCTTCTGACGCTACCAGCTTTTTGCCCACGAAAAGGGAATTGTCATTTTCACGCCGCACTACGGCAACATTACCTTCCAGTCCCTCTTCATAAAATAATACAGCAGAATTGATCCGGACTTTATCTCCCCACCAGACGATCATATTTCCCGGCTGCCATTTCCCGGCGAAAATTACAAAGAAGACTGCCAGTGTTAAAAAACCAGCGGGAGCCAGTTGGTAAGAAGATCTGCTCTCCCGCGATGCCTCCCGCCATCCCGCAGCGCCAGTAACAGCCATGAGCAGGATCAGAACCAGAAACCCAATTCTCACTCCAACCATGGGGATGAGGAGCAATCCCCCCAATATGCTGCCCAGGATTCCTCCGATTGTGTTCCATGCATACAACTGTCCCACAGAACCCCCTATTGCACTCATACTTTTAGAAACCAATCTGATCGCTAATGGAAATACCCCACCGATAATTACTGATTGGGGTAGTAGTAGAACTGAAGATACCCCGTATCGAAGTATCACAGTATATACCCAACTGCCACTTGATGTCCGAAGTATCCGATAATAGAGGTATGGCAGCTGATCTAAAAAAGGTATGACCAGAGCAAGGTAGAGGGCAGTTACTATGAATAGTCCACTGAGCCAGTGCAGTGGATGTAAGCTGGTATATGCAATCCTGCTGAACAGGAGACTCCCCAGGGCAAAACCACCTATAAATATGCTCAACACAATGCCGAATGACTGCACCGAGCTATCCAGGGTAATACTCAATATCCTGAACCATAATACCTCCGATGCCAGGGAGGTGAGTCCGGAAACAAATACCATAACCAGGATAAACGCAGCATGAGGATTTTGAGTTTCGCCAAGTATTCTACCCCTGGCCAGATCTCTCCGCTGCAACTCTTCATGCGCAGGCACTGCTGAGGGTGTTACAATTCCCGACCCGAAGAATGTAAATTTAGGTAAAACCCTTACCTGGCGTAATATGAGTGCAATCAGACCTGCTCCAAGATTGAGTATGGCTCCGATAGTGATAGAAGTGGCGACTCCGAGTATCCTGATCGTGAAGAAGGCGGTAAGAACTGTTCCGATCACCGCGCCCAGGGTGTTGTATCCGTAGAGTTTTCCCACAATCCCGCCGGAATCAACTGGCCGGCGCACCAGATATTTCGATAGAATCGGGAGGGTGCCACCCATTAGAGTCGTGGGCACGAGCAGCACAATCCAAAGAATAACAAACTGGAGCAGATCGTTGACGAATCTCTGGTGAAGAAGTGAATAGCTCACAGCGACAAACAGGTTATCAATGAGAGTGAAAATGGTATCGGAGAAGATGGCGAATATTCCCAGTCCGATCTCCAGGATGCCGTAGAGGACCAGGG
>DATFLS010000609.1:0-2411 GCA_035267465.1 bacterium | reverse complement strand
AGAAAGTTTGCCCGGGGGGAAGTAGTCGTGGTTGATGAGAATTTCGGTGTGCGAATTACGGAAATTTTATCGCCCACGGAAAAGTTGCGCTCTCTGCAATAAGGCCGGAGGCAATAATTCCGGAGCGGATATGTGGGAATACCACAGACCACCGAAGTGTATCCGGCACGTGAACCCCGTTGGTTCACGATAAGGTGAAAAAATTGTAGACGTTATCTTCTAAAAAATAGTATAAATTGAAAACAGTTTATAGTTCCCTGGCAGAGTATTTACATTTTAGTATACTTGAATAATATCTGGGTACGCCCCCGGAATTTTAAATTCATTTCATTGATCGTTCTCAGAATGACAGTATTTGCAGCAGACTGATTTGATTGAGGAAAATATTGCAAGAAAATAGATGGAAAAAGGAATTTTCTTCCTCTAGGATTGACAGTCTGAATGGGTTCGTAATCTGGTTACCCCGATAGCCCTCGTCAAATAAGGGTTTACATCTTTCCTCCTCCAAACGTTCCTTCTGGCACATCCCTTGCAAAAATCAGGATAGTGATATGAAGAATCTATCTTTACATAGGTGCAGGGGAGTAATCCAACTGTTCGCAGTGGTCGGGGTAGTGCAGAACGCCCTTGGCCAGAATGCGCCGTCAACGCCGGGTGATCAGGATCCGGGATTACTCTGGACAATCCTCCAGTCCATCGGTGCATTGTTGGTGGTGGTCGTGGGGGTGTTTGTATTTGTCTGGTTGCTGAAGCAGCTCATGAACCGGACGGGTGGTCATATGACATCCGGTATCTCTTCACACTTCCAGGTGCTCTCCAAGGTAGCGATCTCACCAAACCATTCCCTGTTTGCCATTCGCTCTTTTGATGACTTATTCATCGTGGCGAGCAGCGACTCGGGTGTCAGACTCCTGCACCGGTATGAAAACTTCGAACAGTGGGACGCCTTTGATCACCAACGAAGTGCCGGTCCGAATGGTTTTGAAAAACTCTTCCGAAAAGTGCTAAGACAAGAATAAGCAGTGTCGGACAGATTATAAACAGGACGTTTAGAACGATGCAGCAGCCCCCGGGGATCAAATTGGTGGTGGTCGTACTTCTCATCTTCCTATGTGCGGGGATGGCACCGCTTTCCACTGTTTCCGGGCAATCGATGCCGAAAATTACCGTGGGGATTGATCAGACTGACAACCCTGAAGATATTTCCGTCACACTCCAGATTTTATTGATAATGACGGTTCTGGCGTTAGCGCCGTCTATCCTCATTCTGATGACCAGTTTCACCCGGATTATCGTGGTGCTCTATTTCGCCCGGCAGGCACTGGGGACCAACCAGATGCCTCCGAATCAGCTGCTCATCGGCCTCGCCTTGTTTCTCACCCTGTTTATTATGAGTCCGGTGTTGAAGGAAATACACGAAGACGCACTGGTCCCCTACATAGACGAAGAAATCACCCAGAAAGAAGCCTTTGACAATGCCATGGGATCACTGCGGGATTTCATGGCCAGCCAGACGAAGGAAGAAGATCTCGGCATTTTTATGAAAATCAGCCAGATGAACAAACCGCAAAATATGGACGATGTGCCGAGTAGCGTGTTAATTCCCAGTTTCGTAATCAGTGAACTGCGGATAGCATTTCAGATAGGATTCGTTCTGTATATCCCGTTTTTGATGATCGATATGGTTGTGGCCGGAGTGCTCATGTCGATGGGGATGATGATGCTGCCGCCGGTCATGATTTCTTTGCCGTTCAAGATTCTGCTGTTTGTTTTGGTGGACGGATGGAATTTGCTGGTGGGTTCAATTGTCAACGGGTTTATGTAAGGGGGGACAATGACGGTTCAGATGGCAATAGATCTTGGCCGGATGGCCATGATTGTGGGTTTTAAACTCATTGCGCCGATTCTGATCATGAGTCTCGTGGTGGGGCTGGCCGTGGCCATATTTCAGGCAGCGACGTCCATCCAGGAAATGACACTGACGTTCATTCCAAAGATCGTCGTGGCGGCAGCTGTCATCCTCGTGTTAATGCCATGGTATGTCACGATTGTGGTGGATTTTACCAGAGAACTATTTCAAATCATCCAGGGATTTTAGATGGTACCGGAATTCACATGGTATGAATATCAGAGTATCCTGCTGGTAATTGTCAGGATAACGGCATTAATCGTCACGGCGCCCTTCCTTGGAGACAGCTCCATTCCGCGCATTCTGAAAGTCGGGTTAGGACTCCTGACCGCACTGCTCCTTCTGCCGATGGTGGATGTCCTGCCATCCAGTTACCGGACCGCACCAGGGTTTACCTATGCTGTAGCCAAGGAAGTGATGGTCGGTGTCACTATTGGTTTTATTGCCAGATTACTTTTTATGGGCGTGCAATTCTCCGGGCAATTTGTCAGTCTCCAGATGG
>DATFLS010000608.1:0-3173 GCA_035267465.1 bacterium | reverse complement strand
GTAGGTGATCACACCCTGACGGCCTCCCATGACTTCTCCGATGAGAATGCTACCAATGATTCGAAAAGTACCACGGTCACTGTGAATGAGCAAACGACAGAAGTAACCGTCACCGTTATTGATCCCAGCTCGATGCAGGCCGGCACCACCGTCGATGTCATCATTTACGGGAGCGGTTTTGTGAGCGGTGCCAGTGTCACCTTCGAGAACGGGAACGGACCGAACCCAACCGCCTCGAACATCAGTGTACCTGATGGGGGAACAACAATCACGGCCACAGTCACCGCCAAATCCGGCGGACCGCCCAGAAACCGGGTGTGGGACGTGCGGGTGACCAATCCTGACGGATCTACTGATGTATTGGTTGATGGGTTTACGGTCACTCCATAACTGCGGACAGGGCATAGATAATATGAGTGGGGGGACTTACCTGTCAGAGGAATTCCCCCGCTCTTTGCTATACAAATATCAATTCGCGCATACTCGTAGTCTCCGTTGGTACCAGGGAACAGACGGCATAGTACGGTAACTTCAATCATATACGTCCCCTGCGTATCAGTTTTATTGTTCTGGGGTTTTTATACTACAGTGTTCGAACAGAGAATACTTTACCACAGAGTCGATCATGCCCAAAAAATCAATCGAAAAAGTCCTGAAGAAGCATTCGAAAAAGCTCATGGCCATCAAAGGTGTGGAAGGCACCGGACAGGGATTGTCAGACGGGGAGCCCTGTATCACGGTGTTCGTCTCCCGGATGACGGATGATATCGAGGAAGAGATTCCGGACCACCTGGAGGGGTATCCGGTGCGAATTGAAGTGACCGGCGGATTTCACGCTCAGCCGAAATAAAAATAGCACATCCCAATGGGATCCCTTGGGACGGATGCGGATAGAAGTTAAGAGGAAAGAGAAAAGAGGAAAGAGTGCCCAGCCTCGCCGCCCCCCATCATCCGGGTACATAGGTACATAGGTATATAAGGGAGTGCTGGAGAGAAGGTGAAAGGATCGTTTCAAACAGCAAACGAGAGTTAATCGCTCTGTGCCGGATGGAATAAAGGGCGGCCGCTTCCTGCCCCTATGTCCCTATTTCCATATGTACCCGGTGGGGGGTGGTGACGGAACCTGTCCATCCAGCGCAGGGAGGAAAACACCCACGTGATGAGATACGTCAATGGGCCTGCTGAATCACAGCGGCTTCGCCAATATGACCTTCTCCAGTAATTCCCCTGTTGTCCCATCGATGGTCTCATACTCAACATGTACTAAATAGATACCAATTGGGAGGGTGATGTCCCGGCCGTTCCTGCCGTCCCAGGTCCAGACGGAGATGGCGGGAGCGCTCTGATCCCGAATGAGAGCTCGAACCAATCGGCCGGCCGTATCGTAGAGGTGGATGGTCACATACTGCAGACCTGCGGATCCCTGATATCGGATTTGCAGGATGTCCGCATCACCATCGCCGTCCGGTGAGAAGAGTGCGGGAGCGACCGTCCATTCCCGGGCTGTAGTATCACTGTCCCTGTACAGGGTGTTCGGCTTCCCCGGGGTGGCCCCTTCTCCGGATAAGGACACCTGCCAGTTCACCGGGGAATGTTCTCCCGCCTGCTGGTGAAACCTTTCGTAGGATCTCCCCTCCTGGGGCGACCAGGCATCGGAATAGGTCAGAGAATCGACGATGTGACCGTACCGATCCTCCAGAACAATAGTGCCGCCGGTGTTGGGCAGCGGTGGCCAGGAGTTGGGCTTGAATTGCGGTGCTTCCGTATTCCTTAACGAATCTTCTACAAGCAGCAAGTAAGATTTTGGTGGAATCACCATATCGGTAGTCAGGACCGAGGTGCGGTTATTAATCTGTAACTGCCAGCGATTCAGTGGGGTATCATAATCAGAGATGTTCACGCATTCGATGAATTCATACGGGTAAAAATCCGAGGGATCTGGCAGGAACTCGTTGAACAGCAGAGACTGCCGGGGAAACGGAACCCAGACGGAGGAGGAATCGGTGAATGCCATGGGTTGATGATCCATGGCGAGCACCAGCATATGATTCCCCGGTGATGCCGGAGCGCGCAGATCGACTGTAAATTGGCCCGAATCCCCCGGGGACATCTGCCGAAACCGGACGGTTTTCTGGAACTCTTCGTCTGTCAGGACCCCGTCGTTATCCGCATCCAGTCCCAACGTAAACACCGGAAGGATTACCGAATCCAGGGAGGTGTTGAGAACCTGGTATGCCACGGAAAACGGTTCCCCCGGGGACACAAATTCTGTGGAATCCATGCGGGAAGCCAGAAGGAAGTGGTCGCTTCCTGCAGCGAGTGAATTCGGAGATCCCGGAGTGGCGCCGGCCGCGGCACTCGAACTCCCCCAGTTCCGGATATTTCGGGGAGACCCGGTTATACTCTTTCTTTCCAGTGAGATACCGACATCACCGCCCCACCGGCTGGTGTAGTGAAACTCATCCATGGAAAAATGTCTGGCATCCAGCACGCGTACCGAGTCGGATCCGTTGTTGAAGATGGGAAAGTCGGTTACGGTCTCCAGGTGGAAGTCCGCCTCGGGATATGACTGCAGCACAGACGAATCCGCAGCAAACACGATGAGATCTCCGGAAGAATAGAGACGCTTTTCCTTCCGATCAACTCTGCCCGGATGTCCCCGATCCCGGAGTGCGAATCCCCGGATATCCAGGGAATCTGTCCCTATAAAAATCTCCAGCCATTCCGGCTCGCCCGATTCCGGTCGATACATCAGTTCATTGATCCGCACACTCTGTGCCGGATAGCCTACGAAGACATTCGCCATCAGGAGATTATTGGCGGGATCGTCGTCCTCACCGGCGGTGATCAGACCCACAATCCGGTGAGAGCCGCCCGGCAGTCCATGGACCGGGATCTGATAGGTGATGCTATCGCCCGGCACCAGCGCTCCCCCGGATTCGGTGGCGAGGTGCTCCCCCGGTACGGTTAGGCCGTCCTCATTCCGATCCCGGTACAGGTGGAGAGTAAATCCCGGGATCGGCTGCAAACCGGTATTGCGGACCTGTGCGGTCAGGAGGACGCTTTCACCGGGACCGGCGGACTCCGGTGCGCTGAGGACAGTTAGTGCCAGATCGTGATCGGAGGGTGCGATACTGTTGCGGCGGGTGGGAGTGGCTCCGGCGGGCTCCAGG
>DATFLS010000607.1:0-3837 GCA_035267465.1 bacterium | reverse complement strand
TAAAGCTTAGTCTGCATGAGTGACTTGTTCCAGAACCAGCACCCAGTCATTCCCGTTCGCCGGCTGGCCCGGCGGATTAAATGTGCGGATGCCCGTATTCTGAACTTCGCCGATTTCCGTATAACTTCCATCCCGCGGATTGTACCAGGATGCATTCACGATGTCCCCGGCGATCTTGCCCATCTGTATGCTCATATTCCTGTCGGTATAGGTGTAGATAAAGGCATGATTTTCACCCCGGGTGGCGATCAGATAATTATATCGCTTGCCCTGATCTCCGGCGATCAGTGATTGGTCTGGGACGCGTTCGAAATAGGGATACGACAGCATCAGGTTTTTCAGATGCTGCAGCTGACCCGCACCGGGTGCATCGATGGCCTGATACCAGTATTCTCTTGCGCCGTAGGCGGGATCATCACCGGGTCTGTACATCTGCATAACGGCATTATGCCCGTATGTAAAACCGCAGGCGCCGGCAAACACAGACCAATAGGCGTACCGCCGCACGTCGTCATCGGTCCAGTACGGCTCGGACGGATCGTGCAGTCCCTGGGGGATTCCTTCGTAGGACGGTTCGCCGTCCAGGGTCGGTTTCACCGGGATTTTGTTGTAATCCACCCGGACGTACCGCCAGTTATCCTCGCCGTAGGCCAGTCCGGTGTCATCCTGGTCGTACCGGCGATGTCCGGATTGAAACATATTAAAATCCAGCCAGGACTGATCGTGAAACCACATGGATGATTGGGTCCGGCCGAAGGGATGAAAGGTCACCAGATGGTCGGGATCTCCCCTCTGCAAGGTGGTTCCGATAGTATTCCAGACCGCAGTCGAATCATCACCTCTGCAATCCCCGCCGTTCAGCCAGACGATATTTTTCCTGTCTTTGTACCGCTCAGCCAGCCAGGAGGCGTACACTTCCGCCTGCGCACTATTCACCTTCCCTGCCCTCACATTGGATCCCCAGACCAGAACCAGGCCCATGTACAATCCCTTTTGGGCCGCCCTGTCTATGACAAAATCCACATGATCCCAGTAATCATACCGGGAGGAATCATCAGGACTCTTCCCCGGCGTCACCTTCGGTGCGGTGACATCACCATTATGCAGCGCCGAATCTCCATAGACATTCACCTGGGGAATGTCCTGCAACACCATCACCTGGACCACATTGAAGCCCTTCCGGCGGCGGTTTTCCAGGTAGGTTTCCGCCTCCTCACGCGTGAGCTTGGTCAACAGCAGCCATGCAGTATCACCGAACCAGAAAAATGGTTGACCGGTTTTCTTCATGAGATATTTGTGGTTTTCAGATACCTTCAGTTGACTCACCTCGCCGGGCTGATCCGGGGAACCACAGGCGAAAATAATCAGAGCAATCAGGGAAAGAATGACAGCAGGTTTAAACATAATCCGATGACCAGTTTTACCAGAATTGGTGTCAATTATAACCAATCTGTGCAGGAAATTCTATGTTTTCTTTCCGGGGCGCGACGCCGGAGTCATTCCAACGGATCGCCCGCCCCCGTTAAATGTCGAGGAAAGCATGTGAACCAGCCTGGTTCAGTTGAGGGGTTGATGCTTGAGTGATCCGAGCGAATTCCACCCTCCCGGGTAAATGTCCCCTGATATTCGAACAACCCGAATACAGAGAAGGGCTCGTTCAGGGGAACAGGGGGATATTGTGGTAAGGGCTTCCGTCGCACCGATTGCGCCTTTCTCCCTGAGGCTGGTTGTGTTCATTTCCCCTCAAATCGGGGAAGGTTGTGGTTTCGACATGGTCCCATCATTTGCATCAGAATACGTTTCTCGCGCCGTAGAAGGAGCTCTATCTATCATGAATAACGCTTGATTTGTCGTAAATCCGGCTTCATATGCCGTATATGAAGCTTAATCTGTCGCTTGTACGGCGTGATATGCCGTATGTGAAGTGTTCAATATCACATTTGAGGCGTAAAATATGGTATCCGAGGCGGGAACTTTATGTTCGTTCAAATCCCTGGAGAAACCTGAATCACACAGGCGTGCAGCATTACGGAACGGAATGATGGTAATCGGCCCGGGGCCCTCCGGCCATTTTCCAATGGTAGCAGATGTTGTTGCGACCGTCAATCCTCGGCCTGGTCGGCATAAAATCTCTGCCGGTGCTGTTCGGCGTATTTCCGGAGTTCCTTCACTATAGCAGGATGATCGTTGATCACATTCATGCGTTCGTACGGATCACTTTCCATATCATACAGTGCCAGGTCCTGCCGGCGCTGTTCGTATTCTCCGGGGAAACCATCCTGTCCGCGGACAACCAAATGCCGGTAGTTATGCGGCACATGCAGCTTCCATCTGCCATCTCCGGACATCACGCCCTCAAAATTTGATCCGTTGGAAAAAGCATAATAGTCATGCGGATTGGTGGCGCCGGGGACATCGGCAATGAGATCCCAGACATTTTCCCCATCGATTTCGTTCGCCGGGAGTGCCGCGCCTGACAGATGGGCTAGGGTCGGCAGGAGATCGATGGAACAGAGTGCGTCATCCGACACCGTTCCTGCCGGTATTTCCCCGGGATATTTCATGAGCGTCGCCGAGCGGACTCCTCCGTCGAACGACGTCCCTTTGGCTTCCCGGAACGGGGTGGACCCGGCATGATCCCCGTAGGAGGTCCACGGGCCGTTATCCGAGCTGAATATCACTAAGGTATTCTCCGCCACCCCGTTGGCTCTGAGCGCTTCCATGATCTGTCCCACGGACCAGTCGATTTCCATCATGACATCCCCGTATAATCCGGCACCGGATTGATGCAGGTGTTTATCGCTGACGAACAATGGCACATGGGGCATGGAGTGCGGGACGTACAGAAAAAACGGACTCCCGCTGTGCCGGTTGATGAAATCCACCGCGTGTTCGGTGTACCAGGTGGTGAGCATTTTCTGGTCTTCCGGGGTGACATCGGGGATGGTGACCTTTCCGTTTTCCCAGTATTGCAGTGGATACTGTCCCCAGTACTCCGGATTGCCGGGATGGTATCGCCACATATCATTGGAGTACATGAGGCCGCAGGATTCGTCGAATCCCCGGGCCGGCGGACGGGTCTCCGGCTGGTCGCCGATATGCCATTTCCCGAACACGGCCGTGGAATACCCTGCGGGCTGAAGTATCTCTCCCACGGTGGCGAACCGGGGTTCCACACCCCGCGCGTTGGGACCGTGGGCGCCGAACATGTTGGTCCGGCCCGGATAGCAGCCGGTAAGCAGGGCCGCCCGCGAGGCCGAACAGACCGCCTGGGGCACATAGAAATTGTTAAATCTGCAACCTTCGGACGCCAGCTGATCAACATGAGGGGTGGGGTAGCTCGGATTGCTGAACGGCTTGAAATCCGACCAGCCGGAGTCGTCGAGGAATATAATCACGAAATTCGGTTTGGCCTGGCGCTGCCTGGAGCATTGACTCAAAGGCAATCCCATGGAGAGGGTGAATAACGCAGCGGTTTTTAAAAATTCTCGACGGGTTTGCGTGGAACGCATAAGTGTCATCCTTTCTGTTAATAAATTTTTCCGATCCCGGATCTATTTCTTGGCTTGCTCCGAACGGAGTTGCTCGAATTCCATGCCCCGGTAAGCTCCCTTGGTACACTTCTGTCAGGGCTCTCTCGCATCAGGCATGGCATAATGCCGGCCAACTAATCTGGTTCACCAGATAGTTTCCGGCTATAAAACCGCGCACCTCATTCCACAAACATCTCTGAATACTGTATTCTTCGGAGGTTCCTACCTCACTTCGGCTTCATATTAAATTCAGTATAACGAGGCAAGGCTGATCAGCAGACAAAAGGTATGAAAATCGGATTTG
>DATFLS010000606.1:0-2980 GCA_035267465.1 bacterium | reverse complement strand
ATCTGACCTCGAGGAACAGACGCTCAACCATTTGCACGGATACAGGGGCTCAAGTCCGGTGCGGATCGGGAACGGCGCGGTTGATCAACTCCAGCTGGATATTTACGGCGAACTGCTCTACGTGGTACACCTGTTCGACACCCATGTTGAGCATATTCCGTTTGCCCTGTGGAAGGATATCAAAGTGGCGGTCAACTGGGTCTGTGATCACTGGCGGGAACCGGACGAAGGCATCTGGGAAGTTCGGGGAGGCCGGCAGGAATTCCTGTACTCCCGCCTGATGGACTGGGTGGCGCTTGACCGGGGGTTGCGGCTCTCCCGACGCCGGTCCCTCCCTGCGCCGGAAGAGCGCTGGACGGCGGCACGGGATGAAATCTTCCATGACATCTACGAGAATTTCTGGAACCAGGATCTGCAGGCGTTTGTCCAGCACCGGGACAGCGATACGCTGGATGCCTCTGCCCTGATGCTGCCTTTGGTGGAATTCGTGGCGCCCAAGGACCCGAGATGGCTCTCAACGCTCAAAGCAATCCAGGAAGAACTGGCTGAGGATACGCTGGTGTACAGGTATCATCCGGAGAAGGCGGCCTCGGACGGCCTGGCCGGCGCCGAGGGGACGTTCGGTATGTGTTCGTATTGGTTCATCGAATGCCTGGCCCGGGCGGGCGAGATTGATACGGCCCGCCTCTACTTCGAAAAAATGCACAGCTATGCCAATCACCTGGGGCTCTACGCCGAGGAACTCGATCCCACCGGCCGTCACCTGGGAAACTTTCCCCAGGCCTTTACCCACCTGGGACTCATCAACACCGCTCTGTTTCTGCACGAGGCGCTGGAGTGAGTCTGCCGGGTTCGGCAAAGTTCGAAGAGTTCGGAAGTCATCACCCACACCATCCCCCTGGGGAAAGGTGTTTTCAGGTGGCTGATTCAGCAAACACCATCTCGTGGGTCTCCCGGTACCAGGGAAACAAATATAACAGCGGAATTACCAAATAGATGGCAACGGCCGCCAGATGAGAGAGAGAAGCAATAGCCATAGACGCGGCAAACAGTCCTGCTTTAACAGATAAGATATGTTTCGTACGCCGGATGAGAGGGGCTTGTAGCAGCGGGATGATCAACCGGTACCTCTCGGCATGGCTCCACATGGCAAACAGCAGTCCCGTATAGATCAGATTCACTCCGCCGAATATGAGAATCACGAGTTCCCCGTGCACGGTGTTGTAAAATTCCATCAGCAGAGCGGTGGGAAACGGGATGAACGCGACGAATAATAAAAAAAACAGCGTGAGCCAGGTCAGCGTATTGTTGAGCCGCTCCAGATGATGGAAGATGTAATGATGACGCCACCAGTAGATCCCCAGCAGAATGAAGCTCACAAGATACGCCAGGAACATGTGCCACGCGTCCAGCAGTACGGTATGAAGCCCATCCGTGACCTCCTCTATGGAAGGCGGTTCGATTAAAATCACCAGCAGGGTGATCACAATGGCGAACACGCCGTCGGCAAGTGGTTGGATAGACTCTACCGGTATGCCACGCCCGGTTTGGTCCGGATTCCGATTCATATATGGACTCTCCCTTCTCTCTATTTCTCATGGATATCATTAAACATACACTGCGGTCCGAGAAGTGTTGGGTACACCCTCGCGGGTATTTCGAGAGCAACCCTGTGTATCCACCAGGATCCTGCCATTCCTGATATTTCCCGGGGCGAAGAGGACGGTCTGTGCTTATCCATCTGCCCGGCGATACCCTGTTCTTTCCCCGCCGCCCCAACAATCGACTTTCTTCTTGAAAAAGTATTAATAAGTCGTATCTTTTAGAATATTACTTCTGCAGTCATCTTTGAAAATTACGATGTTTCAGAAGTACTGTAAATCAAAAATCGACTGCAGGATCCTTCGCCCAAACAGCAACAGGTTAAATGGCACACTCCGAACTGTTGGCAATGTGCTGTTCCGACTTGAAATCATAGAGAGAGAGGAGATACTATGCCAGAAAAAATAGAAGTTGACGTTTTAATTGTGGGCTCCGGACCGGTCGGATCGACCTTTGCCCGGAAGCTGGTGGAGGAAGGCCGTTCCGTTCATATGATCGATACCGGTGCAAAACTCTCCGAACGGCCGGGCGAGCACCTGAAAAACTCATTTTATTATCAGCGCAACATCGACCAGTTCGCTTCGGTGATTCGCGGTCATCTGCACTCCCTCTCCATTCCGACCAGTGATTCGCCGGAGCTCACGATGGATCCGGGCGCCTACCGGATTAACCGGGAGGAGTATCCCGGTTTTGTCCTGAACAACCAGAACCCCGAACAGGACACCGCCACAAATCTCCCCGGCGCTGCCGTGACATATGCCGTTGGCGGCATGGCAACCCACTGGACCTGTGCCACCCCGCGGCATCATCCCTCCGTGGAGCGGAGCGATATCTACGATGATACGGAATGGGACAAGCTCTATTCCCAGGCTGAGGAACTCATCAGCACGCACAGCCACGAATTCGATCACTCGATTCGGCACCGGGTGGTCCGGAGTACACTCGCCAATGAATTTTCCGAGCTGGAGGAACCGTACCAGGTGCAGAACCTTCCGCTGGCAGTCGAACGGCGTGAAGAGCATCCGGAGTTCGTTCAATGGAGCGGGACGGATACGGTGCTGGGACCTCTGGCCGATGGAGATAGTTTGAACGGTGAGTTCACACTGCAGGAGCAGCACATGTGCACCGAGCTGGTTCCGGAAAGCGATGGATCGGCGATCGCATACGCGGTAGTTCAGGATCTGCTCAACTGGCATACCGTCCACATCAAAGCCAACACCTATATCGTTTGCTGCAATGCCTACCTGACACCGCAGCTGCTCTATGCGTCCGGCATTCGACCCGATCCGCTGGGACGCTACCTGACCGAACAACCCATGTCTTTCTGCCAGATCGCCCTCCGGCAGGAGACCGTGGATGATGTCGCTGGCAATCCGGA
>DATFLS010000605.1:0-15545 GCA_035267465.1 bacterium | reverse complement strand
ACTCAGATATGTAGCATGGAAACTATAGTAGGTACTGGAACTGAGATTATGATCTATAGAAAGCCCCCCCATTCTCCGGTAAACATCGAAAGGATTCTGAGCGCTGGGCCAGTATAAACTTAATGCCCCTCCGTATGCCTCGATCCCCCCGGTTGCGGGTCCGCCCCAAAAAATACCGTCACCACCATTGACAAATCCACCCGAGCGTCCTTCAGCATTGCGGGTGACAGAATTCACCTCGCCGTACAGACCTTCTATGGTAATATTCAGATTTGAAGTGGGACGAGTCGTTAATTTTAGCTGCGAGTTCTTCTCGCGAAAATTATCTCTCGTGGTCGGAAGGCCAAAAGCTTCGATATTATCACTGTACGAGGCGAAAAAGGTCAGATCACCAAGGCTGTTCCCAATGACCGGCACGGGTCCGCCAAAACTGGCATCCACGAACCGATCCGGAGTGTGCCCGTATCTCCCCTCTCTCTGCAGGCCATCATAGCCTTCCGGAGCCAGTTTATCCGCTCCCCAGGTTCGGTGGAGCCACATAAAGCGCTGGCGTGCTTCTTCTGGTGTGATATCATGACCGGCGGCATTAAGTTCTGACGCCACCGCATTCCATCCGCGGAAATAGGGATATTTCTCCTGCATTCCTTCATCCCATAACCCGTTATTGGTTCCAACCCAACATACATCCGGATCCATATAAGGTCGCAGAAAATACCCCTGAGGATCGAACAGAGACCGCCCACGGTGCTTTTGATAGGCTGGGGTATAGCGGAATATCATTGATCCGTGATATGAATCAGGTGTACCTTGCTTTGTGACTACATTGATCAAACCGGAGCGGATGTTGCCATACTCTGCATTAAAACCTCCCTTGAGAATACTGACCTCTTCAATCGCACTGAGATTCACAATTTGCAGGGGTTCATTAGACCGGTTATCGACCAGGGTTAAGCCATCAACAGTGAAGGCGGTTTCATCAGTGGTTCCGCCACGGACTCGGAAATTATCCCCCACTCCTGCCTGTAAAGAGACGAATTCACCGATATCCTTCACCATCGGCGCTTCTTCTACTTCATCCGGTCCGGCTGAAATGGAGCTGGAGGACATATCCATTTTGATCACTTCCCGCTGTGCCTCCACCACGACTTCCTGGCCGGCAATGGCCGCAGAGTTCAACTCGAAGTTAATTGTAGTGGTATGCCCTGAGATGACTTCCACTTCAGTTACTGTTACTCGTTCGTATCCAATCATGCTTGCCTCAACGGCGTACGTGCCCGGACGAACATTCAGAATAAAATAATTTCCTTCTTCGTCTGCTGCTGCCCCACGTGATGTTCCCTGCACAATAATATTCGCGCCGGGAAGCGGTTCTCCGGTTTCAGCATCAATGACTGTACCGGCGATTTTACCAGTCACTGCTGCCGAAAGGTTCGTGGGACCAGCAAATACCAGAAAATTTAGAACACCTATTATGGCAATTACGACTGTTTGCAGCCACGGAAATTCCCTTTTCATGGTGCTGCTCCTTGTGTTAAAGTTGATTATTCAGGATATACCCAATCTTAGTTATCGTTATCGTGGTATATTGCCGAAATACTTTCAATTCCAGAGACTCCCCCAACTTTCCAAACATCTCTGTAATAATCAGCCGCGGGGAAAGAATATTTCATAAAGAGGAGGCATATTACATGAATATTCCCTCCCCACGTGACTATTATTGTTGAATGGCACGGATATTGAATTTCTTCTCCGCTGTTACAAATGCACCTTGAATTGGCTTTTAATCTTACAACAAACTGCACCGATAAGGTTATCGCTAACGTTGTAAGAAGTATATAGCATTCGGGAAGAGAATGCAACAACTTTTTCTCTGAATCCTCAAAGTCGATCGGAATTATTTGGGGAAGTCATCACCGGGATTTATTTGCTCCTGAATCGTGATCAATGAATAATTCAATTATTGCAGAGATACTAGAATCCGAGGCACCCACAAGATCGCCGTACAACCAGTTCTGCGTCAACAGTAATGTTCTCTATTTCATCTGACTCTTCTTCAATCTGGGTGAGCAGTTGCCGGGCTGCTGTTTTTCCCACAGTATAGGCATGCTGCCGAATTGTCGTGAGAGGTGGATCAATGATCGACGCACGCGGATCATCGGTAAACCCGACAATGGCAATATCGTCCGGGATCTTCAATCCGCGCTGTTTTGTTGATTTGATTGCGCCGAAGGCACAAGGATCGTTGACGGCAACCACCGCATCCGGTCGCTCGGATCGGGGTAAATTCAATAACTTGTTCATTGCCTGATATCCCCCATCATCATTGAATCCGGATTCCACTACCAGGTGGGCGTTGTATTCTAGGTTATATTCCTCCAACGCCTTTTTATACCCATTGAAACGCTCTTTCCCGATAGACACACCCTCGGGACCACGCAGGTGAGCAATCCGCTTATATTCATGGTTAATAAGGTGTTCAGTCACCAGCCGGGCGGCGCCTTCATCATTGATATGCACACAACTTGCCCCAATCCCAAACACACAACGATCAAAAAATACAATGGGGAGCCCGGCTTTCACCACATTTTGATATTCTTCAATATTTCCACCGGCTTCCGACACGGAAATTAAAATGCCATCCACGCGCTTGGCTTCCAAAGTTTGGATGGCAATGCTTTCCCGTTCGCGATCTTCATTGGAATGTGTCAGGATAAGATGATAGCCATGTTCATAGGACACATCCTCAATACCCCGCAGCGCTTCCGGAAAAAAGAAATGTTCCATCTTCGGGATTACGATTCCGATGGTATACGTTTTTTTCAGGACCAGGCTCTTGGCAATCTGATTCGGACGGTACCCTAATTCCTTGGCAGTGTCAATGATTCGCTTCCGCATCTCCTCGCTCACACCCGGACGATTATTTAATGCCCGGGATACCGTCATCGATGAAATTTCCAGCTGCTTTGCAATATCCTCAACCGTAATACGCTTTCCCAAACAATTCCTCCCGCATTCATTCTACCGATTCGGTGATATCCACGTTAACGATATCAGCACTAAAATATAAATGTTTATATCAAGATGAAAGTTCCACTTGCCTTCTTTTCAAATATGGGTGCGCATTTATTTCAGAAAAAACTTCCTTTCGGAGTCTCACTTCCTGGCTGAGGTCCAATAACAGAGCCCATATTGAAGTATTGGATATAATCCACCCCTTCTTCTCTCACCGTGAAGGGATGCTATCTGCAGCAGTATCTTCCCTGTGACCCTTCTTTCCATTTGATCACCACTCTGATGCTGTGAATATGTGAATGTTTTTCCTATGGCGATCCCTGCAATCGTTTAATCCGTATATTCCGGTATTTCACCACACTCCTCCGGTCGTGCGCCTGCAGGGCGATGGTCCCTGCATCCGGCCGGATGCCTTCCCTGAGAATATGATCGACCACTGTTTCTCCATCGATTTTGATTACGATGTGCCGACTGTCAACCACGATTTCCTGCGTCCACCATTGATTGTCTTCGGCAGGAGAAAAAAACAGCACGTTATCGATCCCATACAGACTCCCGGTTTTCTTCCAGTCGATATAACTGTTGTTCACCTGCACTTCAAACCCCTGCTTCGGCCATCCCCGGGACTGAAACTCAGTTAAAAAATAAATGCCCCCGTTCGACCACCGCTCCGTGTAAACCTCCACCCGGAGGATAAAATTGCGAAACGGCTGGTGTTCACCCATATAGAACAGGTGACTCCGGGGACCATTTGCGATAATTGCGCTATCGGCAATTGACCAGCTGTCCGGGTGTTCGTTCGCCTCCCAGCCCTGGAATGAATGCCCGTTGAACAGACGAATCCAGTTCCCTTCCTCTCCCTTCAGTGAACCCGTCAGGGATAAAAGACAACAGGAGAGAATGACGATTTTGTTGCTCATATGAATGTTACTTTATGAGGATACACCACAGGCAGAACCTTAATTCAAACGTATCAGCATCCGATATTATTCGGGCCAGACCCCCATCTGTTTTGCCTGCTCGATATCATAGATAAAGATGCCTCGTCCGACTCCCGCCGGATCGCCGACCTTCGCCATCTGGAATTCCAGATATTTCCCGTCATCCCGCACCACCGGGTTGGAGGCTTTATACTGCGGATTCATGTTAAAATAGGTGATCCGGTCGAGTCGGCCCGAACCATCCAATCTGAGCCGGTACACATCAATATACTGGTAACCTTCACCGCTGTGCCTATCCGATTCCACGCAGGTGTATTCCCCGCCGGGAAAAATCCCTTCCGGCTCTTCGTATAATTCGTGCTTGGAATAATTGGTGATTTCTCCGGTGGCCAGATCAACTCCCATGACTTCCGTCCCGTTGTAACCATACGCGCTGAAAATGAGTTCATCTTCCTCCGGCGGACGAAAATTCTGGGTCTCCAATCCGGTTTCAAATAGAAGATCCCGGCTGTCAACCAGGAGTTCTTTATTTACCAGGGTCGGCGTGCCATCCTGATAATCGATCTCGGCCAGCCAGATCTGATGCACACCATCCGGCAATTTCTCCGGATAATTTTCGTGATCGATAGTGTAAGCAATACGTAATCGAGTGCGGGAGACCGCGGGACCTTCCGAGCAGCGGGTACCGAGGGGCACTGGTTCTGTCTCCAGATTTTTATTCAGCACCCACAACTCGGTCGTTTCTCCACGACTTGGCCAGGGATTGTCTGCATCAAAGTCTCTGGCGCCGGAGAGCAAGATATCCCCGTTGCTGAGATACAAAGCCCGGGTGTATCCCTCATGCCAGTAATGATGAGTCAGGGGACGAATCGTCCGGCTGTCCAATTCGATTTCGTAGACATCCCCGAATGTCCTTCCCAGAAACAGTAATTTCGAGCCGTCCGGCGACCAGTCCGCCCGCTGACCGAAATGGGTCAACCTCGTGATGAAGGGTGGCAAATGTTCTGCGGGATTCCCGGTCGTGGTCCCCCAGGCGCGCTCCTGCTGCTGAGCGAATGCATTCGTCAATTGACTACCTGCCGGAATAGCGGCAATCGACACTAACAGCGCTCCAACTCTCAGCCATTTTTTCAGTGGCATCTCTTTCTCCGATTTTTGCAAGACAGTTTGTATAAGTCGCCCGAATCAGATCGAATCACTACCTCTGTATTCATGAATGTTACCAACCAAGAGCGCAGAGGCGTGAATGCGATTCGGAATTTACCATCAGGAAGAGAGTGAATATAATATTCCTGAGTCCTCATCGCCAGCTAAGCTCCGGCGGTGAATTCCGCCACCTGCCTCACCGGCAGCCTATCCCGGTCGTGCGAATCGTCAAAATATACAATCGGACCTTTCGGCACTATCTGGGTCGGATTCAGCCAGGTGTGACTCATATAATAATGGCGCTTGACGTGATCCATATTGCAGGTCTCGGCCACTCCGGGGAGTTGGTAGAGCTCCCTGGTATAATTCCAGAGATTGGGATAGTCTGTGATCCGCTTCAGGTTACATTTAAAGTGGGTGTGATAGACATTATCAAACCGGTACATTGTGGTGAACATACAGATATCCGCTTCTGTCAGTACATCACCGCACAGATATCGCTGGTCGTCAAGAACCGCATTCCAGTGATCCAGCGCGTCGAACAATTCGGTCACCGCTTTGTCATACGCCCGCTGCGTTCCGGCAAATCCGGTCCGGTACACCCCGTTATTGATTGGTGCATAAATCTCGTCAATCGTGCGATCCACCTGTTCCCTGAGATCACCGGGATAGAAGGTTGCATCCTGTTTTGCAAAATCATTGAATTGCGTATCCAGCATCCGCATGATTTCCCGGGACTCGTTGTTCACAATGGTTTCTTTTTGCTTATCCCAGAGGATCGGCACCGAGACGCGGCAGGTGGCATCCGGATCCGCCTTCTGATAGACCTCTCTGAGGTAGCGCGATGCATAGAGCGGATCAGGATCCGTTTCCGAAAACTCCCATCCGGCATTGATCCGTACCGGCTCCACCAGGGAAAGGGAAATGGCCTCCTCCAACCCTTTCCAGCGTCGCATAATGGCTGTGCGGTGGGCCCAGGGGCAGGCCCGGGAAATATACAAATGGTATCGATCCGGTTCGGCAGGAAACTCCGCTGACGGATCATCCTGTATCCAGTTGCGGAAGGTGGTTTGTTCCCGTATGAACTCCCCGCTGTGATCATCACTGTTCAGGGAATTTTCTGTGGACCACTGTCCGTTAATAAGCCGTCCCATGTATTGTCCTCCTTTTCCGTATTCAACCCTGCTCGCCGCAGATTCTATTCTTTATGCTACATCAGTTATTTAACAAGTTTGAACAGGAATTTCCAGCTATCGGATGGTCTCAGGTGTATGGGAAGGTGTAATACATTTACATCATCTTTTTGTATATTAAGCCGAAACTGATCCATTGGCAATGTATTGTTGACAGACATCACGGAGGATACCGATATGGATACTGTCTACGGACTCATCTTTGACGTGGACGGAGTGATCGCGGATACCGAGGGAGTGAACGCCCGGGCTACAGGGAGGGTTTTCTTGGACTTGTTCGGGGTGGAGGGAGTCACCAGGGACGACTTCGAAGCCGGGATCGGCCGCGGAGCGGAAGCCTATGTGGAAGCCGGTGCGCAGGCGCACGGTATCACATTATCCGAACAACAGCTGCGACAGGCGGTGCAGGCCCGGGAGGATTATTTCCTCCGGCTGTTGGCAGAACAGCCGCTGAAGCCTTTTCCCGGGGTTGAGAATTTGGTTGGAGCCGGTCTGCGGGATGATCGCTGCCGGCTGGCGATTGCCACCAGCGGGAGCCGGAAGAAATCGCAGGCGGTGTTAGAGTCAGCCGGGATCTCATATAAACAAATGGTATATATCACCGGCGACGACGTTACCCGCAAGAAACCGGATCCGGAACTCTTCCTCACTGCTGCCGACCGGCTCCGGATCCCGCCGGAACGTTGTCTCGTCGTTGAGGACGCTCCGAATGGAGTGGAAGCAGCCAAAACAGCCGGGTGCAAGTGCCTGGCGGTAACCAATACCACGGATCAGGATCATCTCCGGCTGGCGGACAGAGTTGTCGATTCCCTTAAAACTGTATCGTTAGAGGAAATCTTTAGAATTATTGACAGAGAAGCATAGCACCGAAAGTCTATGAAGGAGGTACTCTGCAGATTCACCACTGTCCGGCTGAGAGGATTAATCGGTAGAGTACATACTTTTTACGATCGGGCATTCGCGCATACCATCCTCTCGCGATGAAACAAGAGGACTTCCAGCCATACAAGAACACGGTCTCTTGCTCTTGTGTATTATAATGCCCCGGTTGTCAAACCCGTTCCGAGGTCACGGCCTTATATTTCCAGGTGTTTTAACATCTTTTGAATTGAAAATTTCCCCCGGCCGAACTCTCCCATTAAGGCAGTGATAATTTCCTGTTTAGAATTCTCGCGATTTGCGAGATCCTGAAACCGGCTCCGAAGCAGCTGCTTCTCTTCGGCAGACCACGGTTTTCCCTGATTTTCGGGCAGTTGTACTTCCGGACGACGAAGGTCGGCAAGCATCTCGCCAAATTCTACCTGCCGGATTTCTTCCGCATGATGTTCATAGACTTCCCCGCTTTTTTCAAATCCAGTGGCATAGCGTCCCAGACCAATGGCCGCCCGGGCGGTGGAAAAACTGCCCAGAAACAAATCACACACCAGATCACCTTCATTACTGCTGTACAGAATTATCTTCTGTAACAGCTCGAGTGGCAATTCGTTCTTATTCTTCCGCTGGCCTGGTTTGTACTCTTTGTTGATCCACCACACATCCTCCCGGTCCTGGTAATTTCGTGAGCCTCCTTCATTATCCTTCTCCTGGGGACCATATCTGCAGTAGGTGTTAAAGGTACGCGGAGCGCCTGGCTTCACATAGTGGAGAATATGGTAATGCGAGGAGACAAACTTCTTCCTGGTATAGACACCAAAATTATATTTCCAGATGATATGGTTCACTTCCTGCAGGTGTGTGTTGCGAAGTGCGGCGAGTATATGGAACAAATTAGTATAACCGGAGAGAATGTACGCGGCTCCGCCGGGTTTGAGAATCCGCTCCGCCTGGTTGATCCATTGCCGGCTGAACTCGCCGTATTCTGACTCAGGTATTTCGATATATCCGTCCAGCACATACCCCTCATCCCTGTTGTAATGTTTATGAAGCTGGTCTCCCCGAATTCCGTATGGGGGATCCGTGATAATCAAGTCAACGGATGAATCAGGAATATTTTTTTCACATCCCTGAATGCAGTCTTGATTATAGAATGTATTTCTATTCGTCATAGAACTTTGATGGCCATCCGCGTAAATAGTCACTGTCAGTGACGGATAAAACTACAATACTCCTCCGGAGATGACAAGGCTGTTTGCTCGACTGAGATGCATCCGGAGTCGGGGGAGACTACAGGTATCCTGAGAATGGTCGAATATAGAAGAAACGATTGAAATTATCTCGGGGGATGTTATAACATGACACTGTTTTCATGGCCTCTCATCGGCGTAGGGGTCCTTATTCTTCTGATCCCGGTTTTAACGGGGATTATTCTGGTGATACGCAGCCGGAACCGAAAGGGTAGTGCGGATTCATCCGAATCCTGGAACGTTCAGCGGTTGGAGCAATCTCGCTCCGGGAAGCCGGTGAAGAGCTGCGTCTTTATCACCGGCAAAACCAGGCAGGGAATCGCCTGGGAGATGGAAGCCGTCAGTCAGGATGATCCCCAGGAGAAAAATACCGCTGCATTCCGGAATATGTCACTAATTCGATCCAGTTTTTATACCATTTGGGAGACGGAAAAGAGTAATCTGGAATCTGAATATGTGCTGATTTCCCCCCGAAATGTGCTGAGCTTCTATGGGAAACAGCCCGTTGAACCGATCAAAAAAGTTTCCAATGCTCTGGAAAAAAAAATGGAACGCATGTATATCACCGATATCCGCAGGATATTTGCACTCTCCCTTCAGAAATCCGAGGATGTCTTTTCGTCCTTGCGGCAGGTCTATCCGGATGATGACGCATTCCGGCAACTCTACAGAGCCTTCGGGAGTTTACTTTCCCAGACAGAACGCTTGCTCACACCCCAACTCCGATCCGCCGTGATAAAGTGGAAAGATGCCGATCTGTCCATCGGCCTCTCTCCGAACCGCACTGTCATTTTAGTTTCCGGGGAGGATCTCTCTGATGATATCAAGCGGCTGGAACTGTTAGTTCAACTCGGTGAAACCCTGCTGGAAGTGCAAGAGAAAATAACATCGCCGGTGCCACCACCGGCGGCTTAAGTCGTCCCCTGCTTGTCGCCGAACTTCTGATCCCGGAATTGAGGAATTCCGCCATTTCATTCTCCCACGGAACCCTCCCGAGAGATGTTCACTCACCGGGCACGATAAAGGGCATCTAATACAACCCGGGCTTCCGGGGACTTTTGAAAAACGGCGGATATCTCCGGACAGGGATATTCACTGCATTGGGCACAATTGGCGAGGTTCCGGTGGATCGCACATTGCCTGATAACGCATTTGGCACAGAAGACCATAACCATATCATCAGACGCTTTACACCCTTCACAATAGATATCTTCCGTGGAGAGCGGATATTGTTCTGTCGACCACTCATCCGCCAATGTTTCCCGTTCGCGGGCGTTTCCCTGCCTGCTGGCTACATAAGCCGGACAGCGCCGACAGTCGATACCACAGTATCCCATCATCCGACCGTTCATACTGCTTATCATGTCATCAATCCGTCCTTCGCTCGGGCTGTAGTAAGTTTACAATTTTTTGCCGCACTTACGCCGGCTTACGCCGCGTGAACAACAAACCAGACCAGGTCTCATCGATGGAGCAGATTTTATAATCAACCAGCCCTGCTGATAACCCCGTCTGGCGGACAACCGCCTGGGAAAGATCGGTGTCTCTTCCGGAGGCTTTCTTGGGCCAGGACAGCCAGATTGAGGCATCATCAGCTTGTGATACCAGTTGATCAACACGCTTGCTCAGTGTTGCCCGGGACTCCACAAAACAAATAATAATATCCGGTTTCCCATTAATGTCATTTACCATGCGTGCATCTTCCGGAAGCGCGTCCAGCAGCTCACCAAATTCCCGGGGGCTATCCACAAGGAGGATACGACTGTTCTCCCGGATACCAAGCTTTTTCGGGAGCGAAGTTCCGGCATAGCCGTTAAAAACCGAATCGGGGACCACCGGATCCTCCGGCGGATGAGTGATCGCCTTTTTCAGATCCCGATTTATTTTCTCCCAGTTGGTATACACCGCATCCGGAAGCAGCTGGCGGATTCGTTCGACTTTCTCAGTGTCACCACCAATATACAACAGCGGAATATGTCGCGTAGACGTTGTTTTACGGAGTGTCAGACCGACATCTCTCCCCTGGGAAGGAAGTCGGGAAAGGTCAATGGCGATGGCATCCGGCTGCGTCTCCTTCAACTCCCGGAACAGTTTTGGCCCCGAACGCAGCGTATATTCCACTTCGTATCGCGAAGAATCAAACCGGCCTGCGCGTTCTCTGGCTTCCTCGGTATTCCAGTGTATGAATCGAACTCGCTTCATAAGAGATTGTATTCCATGAGTGGACAATGTCCGGTTTCTGTCAGTATCAATCCGGAGCGATGTATTCATCAAACTTTTGCCACCGAATTGATATCCTCATATAACACGAATCGCCTCTGTTTTTTAATATACGAAGGTCAATATGGATACGCCACAATGTTATTTAAAAGAACAGTCTCGGTTGCAGGGAACCATGGTCCGGACACAATAACCTTTCGACGATCCTCTTCCCAGTATGCACCAATGAAAGGTTTCGGGCGGACTGCCGAATTTATATCGCTCCCCAGAGAACGTGCCACACAATGTCTACCCAAAAATGCAGCAATACCGGTCCCAGAAAGCCCACCTTTTTGAAATAATAGGCAGCGGCCAGCGATACGAACCCATTCAGTAAGAGGAGTTCCACCAGCATTCCAGATGGCAGCGCCTGCATTTCCGAGACTCCATAGAGTAGCATGACCGAGGGAATGTGGGCGACAGCAAATACAATTGCTGAAACCACGGCGATAATCCAGAAGATCCCATCCTGCCAACGGTTTTTGAGAAGTACGGATGCAATCAGCCACACCCAGAAAGCAATGAAAAAGAGCCGAAAGATAATTTCTTCACCAATGGCTGCGCTGGCAGAAGCTGCCAGGGAAGTAGGGAATGGTGGATGCGGAAGGAATCCTACAGAGCGAAATTGACTGAAGATGACGTCCACTACAATGATAATCACTCCAATCACCATTCCTGCCAGAGAAGGGACTAACAGGCGGCCTCTCACAGATACCTGATCATCCCATAGTTCGGGCAGCCTCAGCTGCAGAGCCAGGCGCAGCCCCAGATAGCCGAGTCCCCCATAGAACAGTAGTGAGATCAATGCATTCACCAGCGCCAGAACCGGTTGCGAGGCGGGCAGCTCCTGATCGGCCGTTCCGGCAGCAAATTCGCCCGGGGGCAGAAAGACATTCAGGGCAGAAAGGGCTGCCAGGAGGATCACGAGAGTGAAATACATTCTCCGGGAAATTGGTGATTCGGTCTTCATGAACGAGTCATCCGATGTTTCTGTGATTACTAATTCCCCGGGGCTGTTTCTTCCGCCGGGGAACAAAATCCTCCGGCTAGCCCCCCGAAAAATCAACCCGATGGTGCGGATCTTTAGGGAAATTTGAGAAACAATTTCCCCGGGAGATCCGACCGGAGAGGTTGCAATAAATCCTGTGAACTGTTGACTATTATTTCCCGTTCCCGGTATCCTCCGGAACGTGTGGTTTCATCCTGCCGGCGAGTATGATCCAGAGTGCGAACAATCCCAGAGGAATCCATGCCAGCAGACCAGTGTAACCTACGAAGAGCATATCGGCACCACCGGCAAAATATAACATAATCAAGGAACCTCCCACAGCGTTTGTAGACGCATGAGCCAGGCTGGCTGTCCAGATACTGCCGGATCGCAGCCGAAGCCAGCCGAAAATAACGGACAAAATAACGGTGCTGACCGGGAAAACGATTAATCCGGCCACCGGATGTTCCGGAAAATTATAACCGCGCAAATTGACCGGATAATGCCAGATGCCCCAAATTATCCCGGTACTCACTGCTGCCAGCACCGGCCGGTCTGCAAACAGACGCAACTGCAGATACCCCCTCCAGCCGAACTCTTCCCCCCACAGCACCGGAGTGGCAAGTAACGCTGTGAAGAGAAGCTGCAGCGGTATCAGCATCAGCACTGTTGAGGGGTACGATCCCGGCGGTTCAACTCCCTCGGGTAAGAGGGTTTTCAGCGCTCTTTCAGTGGTGAAATCCGGGCTGGCAATATCGAAGAGCGACGCCAGCAGTATAATCACCCCGACAACCATTAGGGGCAAAAGCCATGCGACCAGATAGTATGGCCATTTCCGAAAATGCAGGCGGAATCCGGCATCTGTAAACCCCTCCCCCGTTATCCATTTCCTGACAATAATTGCTGAGATCGCGGGGCTGAAGGCGCCAGGCAGAATCGCTGCCTGAAATAGCTGACTCTCCGGTTCCAGACCCAGCCGGATCGGGATCTCCCACAGTATCCAGGCAAGACCGAAGGCCAGGACGAGATAACTGACAATTCCCTTCGTTTTCGTGTTCATACAAGTTGTGCTCCGTTCAGATACCGACAGTTCATTCTGAGAAATGGTCGTTCTGATGCCCGCGTCATCGGCGGGAAAATCCCTCTGAAAGCGAAAGGGTCAGATGGTCTATTCGACGGATATCAATTTGGCGGAACATCCCATTTCCCGCCAGCCGAATCTGATGTCCCTTTGCCGAGTCAGTAATAAAAATTCGGCATTATTTCAACTCTTCGATGATTCGTTTCAGCTGCTTCCGAACTCGTTCCATATGCTCGTCATCATCATAGGGCTTGCGCGGCCAGAAGAACCCCCGCAATCCATCGCCCCGGGTTCTCGGTACCACATGGATGTGCAGGTGCGGGACGCTCTGACTGACCCCTGTTGTTGATTGCGACAAATGTGCCTTCTGCCTCCATACCAACTTCTACCGCTCTTGCCAGAAGCCTGGAATTAAGGAATATTTGATTCAGAAGCGTATCATCAAGATCAGTGAGCGTTGGAACGTGATCCACTGGAAGAAGTAAGCAATGTCCCGGAAAAAGTGGCCGGTGATCCAGGAATGCAATCGAGACGTCATCTTGAAATACCACTGCCGCCTCCCTGGTACCCTCCCGTATCTGGCAAAACTTGCATTCCATGAAAGTGTACTTTTAACTGGCCGAACTGAACCGCAAAGTCACTCTATTATAATAAATTCCGGGAAAAACTTCAGAACTTTCAATCCGGGTATTTCTCTTCTGTGCGGAAATAGCGCTTCTGAATCGCTGCTCTCATTTATTGGTTCTGAAAAATCCGTGACCTCAGACCATCGCTTTGCGCAGTTTCCGTTTCAGATCGTGGATTCGGCGCCGGACCTTCTTCAGTTCTTTTTTATCTTTTTCCCGGATGAGCCTGTCGCGCTTTTTCTTCAGCCGCCGGATTTCCCGTTTTATCTTGGCTTTATCGACTCCCACGACTTCATGATGCACAAACATATCAATATTCAGCGCATGACAGAGGCTTTCCAGCAAGTGATCTTTGTTCATTTGAGTGTAGCCTAGCACCGCCTCATCGTCCAGTCCTGCGGCAATGTCCCGCAGGTCCTTCACGTTCATGTGTTTCAGCTCGTCGTAGGTATAGTTTGCCATTTCTGGCCTCCTCTCACAGAGGTTAATAAAATATGAATTGGCTCACTCAACGCCTCTCATCCTGGTATGACTCTCCACAAACGGGCTCCCGGGCTACTCTATCCCTCTCGCTGCAGCTTCTTTCAGGATGGACTGAGTCGCAGAGGCGCCGATTCGGGTCGCGCCGAGATCTCTGACCCGCAGGGCGTCATCCAGGGTCCTCACCCCTCCGGCGGCTTTAACCTGAACCGACTCGGCGGCATGGTTCCGCATCAACTTCAAGTGATGATCCGTTGCCCCGTGGTAGGTGTACATGCCTTTTTTTTGTTTGACGAATCCGTATCCCGTGGAGGTTTTGATAAACGCAACCTGATGTTGCGAGCAAATGTCGCATAACCGGATGATATGCTGATCCTCCAGGAAATCGTTTTCGAAGATCACCTTCAACAGCGCGCCATTCCCTACCACCGCCTGGTTAATGGCCTGAACTTCATCCGACACATACTGCCACTTTTCCCCAAGGACTTTTCCCGCATTCACCACCACATCAATCTCCTCGGCACCTCTCTGGATAGAGTGCTCTGCTTCCCTCACCTTCATATTGATAGATGTATTCCCATGTGGAAAGGCTGCCACTGCACACACCTTTACATCCGAGCCATCAAGAAGTTCTGTGGCAATGGGAATGGCGTAGGGCTTCACACAGGCTGTGGCCACATTATATCGTCTGGCCAGATCACAGCCATCAATGATGTCCTGGTCGGTAAAAGTCGGATGCAGCAGTGAGTGATCGAACATCTTTGCCAGTTCTTGCAAGGTCACCTGTTCTGCAGTCATTAGCGCCTCCGGTTATTTTTCTGGTTACTGGACCTCAACTCCTGTGATAATTGGCAGGGCTGGAACTTTCCGGAGATATCATTCAACCACTTCGTCTCAGGTAAATTCTCTGAGCGGGTGTGAACGGTCGTCCAGTGGAAAGGCGACACGCTTCCCCTGTATTTGAGATTGATAAACCGCAGAGACCATCTCAACGGCCCATCGACCGTCGGTTCCACTGCACTGCGGCTCGCCACCAGTTTCGATCGCATGGAGCAAACTGCGAATCGGATGTGTCTGATGATCCGGCACAGATATCCCGTCCGCGGGCAGTTCCCGCCAGTCGATATGTTCTACCCCGGGATCCGGATATGGCGAGGGCAAGACTCTGATTCCATCTTCGGCACGGTAGTAGATAATCCCTGCTGTTCCAAAGATATCGAAGCCCCACTTCTGACGTTCTTGTAGAGGATCACCTTTTACCCCGGCGCTGTTATTCCAGTGATCGCCGGTCTTCACGGAAGACCAATACCCCTGGATATTTCCGGAGAAGGCATACTGGGCCCGGACTGTGTCACCAGCCACCAGATAGGGTTCATATCCTTCATGAACATCGGAAGGTCGGATATTCCTTCCATCCACGGTCACGCTGGCCGAGCACCAGATCGGATTTCCGAACAGATACCGCATATAATCGAGATCGTGTGTTCCGAGGACTATCAGATCCTCTCCGCCCACCCGTCGATCCTGCTTCCCGTAACAACGTATTTCCAGTATCTCTCCGATGAGGCCATCCTGCAGCAGCACCTTCAGGGCAAGAAATTCGTGCATATAGCGACGATGATGGGCTACTCCGACTTTCACATTTTTTTCTCTTGCAGCCTGAATGATGTTGTCCGCTTCCGCCGGAAATTCGATA
>DATFLS010000604.1:0-13289 GCA_035267465.1 bacterium | reverse complement strand
CCTCCCTCCGGCCTGGCGAGGGAGATACCTGGCCGATCCTGCGGTGCGGAAATATGCACTGTACTCCTTCGAATAAATCTCGTCGTCCGACAAAATAACCTTACGGATTAATTACGGGAAGAGCGGTGGATGCTGCAGATGATAATCCGTCGCTTCCTGGTAGACGCGGGCGAATGCCAGCACGGTCGCCTCATCATATAATTGACCGATAAAGGAAATACTGGCCGGAGTGCCCTCCTCCCGAAACCCATTTGGAAGCACCACGCAGGGGTGTCCCGTCAGGTTAGTCAGCAGCATTTGATCTCCGCCGAATGACGGGGTGACAAAGACATCGATATCTTTCATAACCGCTGCCATCTGTTCTATTAATAGAGAGCGTATGCGATTCGCCTGAATATATTCCACTGCCGGAATGAACCGGGATGCTCTGAATACATTTGGCCAGGCGTTCCGGATCTGTCTGACCATCAGATCATCGCTGTCCGAAAGCGTCAGCTCCTCAAAGGCCGCTGCGGCCTCCACTCCCAGGATGATTGAGAGCGGCTCTACCGGCGTGTCAGGCAGGTCAATGGCGTGCAGTTCCACTCCCAGGCTCCGCAGCCGGTCGAGCGTTCTCAGATCGAATTCTCTGGTGGGATAGTCTTCTTCAAACAGCGCACTGGCATATCCCACTTTTATCTGGTTGAGTTGAATGTCAGGCGTATAATTGAAGGGAACATCTTTTACAGATCGATCCACACCGTCCGGTCCCCGGATTGCATCAAAGATAATAGCACAATCTTCCACCGACCGGGCGATGGGACCGATTTTGTCCATCGACCAGCTCAGTGCCATGGCTCCGGTTCGACTGACCCGTCCGAAGGTGGGTCTCAATCCCGTGGTACCGCAGCGGTCGGAGGGGGAGACGATGGACCCCCAGGTTTCGGTGCCGATAGCAAACGGGACCAATCCCGCGGCGGTAGCCGCAGCAGATCCGGCCGAGGACCCGCTGGATCCCTGTTCCGGATTCCAGGGATTGCGGGTTGTGCCGCCGTACCATACATCTCCCCATGCCAGCGCTCCCAGGGTGAGCTTTGCCACCAGCACAGCCCCGGCATCTTGCAGTTTCTTCACCACTGTGGCGTCCCGATGAATTACCTGATCCTTATAGGGCATGGCGCCCCAGGTGGTCCGGGCGCCCTGTACTGCGAATAAATCTTTTATCCCATACGGAATACCATGCAGCGGCCCCCGATAACTGCCGGCGGCGATTTCCGAATCGGCTTTCGCAGCCTGTGCCAGCGCCCTGTCTTCAAGCAGCGTAATGACGCATTCCAACGTATCTCCGTATCGCTGCAGCCGATCAAGATACATTCGGGTTAACTCAACCGAACGGATCCGCTGAGTACGGAGCAATTCTCCCAGATCCCGGACGGAATAATACGCCAGTTCCCCAATATCTTCCGGCACCTCCGTGTGTTGTGGTTCCGAATAAACCACAGGCTGCTGTTGCCCGGAGAATAGTGCTGCCGGAGGGGTCGGATCGAAGACCAGAGCCGGAGACACATCATTGGAGAGATTCAGAGAGCGCATGGTGCGGTAATAGTGTAGATACGACTTCAGATCTTTGAGCAAAGAATCTCGTTCCTCAGGGGTGAATTGCAGACCCAGTATCTCCTCGGCAGCGCCCACCGATTCCATAGGAATCTTCACCGAATCCGGGTCGTTCTGAGCGAAAAGCGGGTTCGTAAAACACAGGAACAGGAACCAGTATCCGATGATCCGTATCGATTTCATTTGATTTCCTTTCATTTGTTTATACGACACTTACATTCACTCAGTGAAGGGCGACAGAATTGTATTCCCGAGGATTCATCCCGCTGCCGTCGTTTATAGCGGGCAGGCGTGGAGGGATCTCTTCGGTGCTCCTGACCCGGATGGGTTCGTACAGGTGCCCGCACGAACCGGGGATGCTCCAGGCGCGCCGATACCCGCCGCCAGATTCCTCAGATCGCTCCTCGACATCAGTCAATCGCTCGGAATGACCCGCCTTACTGGGGTGTGATTATAGGCCGAACCTGCGTTTTCCACCAGACTCTCTGTTCCGAATCATTCCGGTAATGCAAATGCCACATACGCATCCCCGGACCGGGTGCCAGGCTTCCCACCGCCACCGGCGGCGATCACTACGTACTGGCGGCCGTGCACCGAATATGTGCAGGGGGTGGCGTACGCCCCGGCCGCCAACCGGGTCTCCCACAAAATCTCCCCGCTTTCTTTATCGAACGCCCGGAACTTCTCATCCTTGGAGGCCCCGATGAAAACCAGTCCCCCGGCGGTAACAATGCTGCCGCCCATGTTAAACGTGCCGGTGGGCGGCAGGCCCCGGTCCAGGAGCTCCTGGTGTTCGCCCAGAGGAACCTGCCACAGGATCTCGCCCGCGCTCAGGTCGATGGCGTTCAGGGTGCCCCAGGGCGGTTTGTTGGCGGGATAGTCGTCGGGATCCCGGAACGGCTGATGTCCGGTGGCAAGATAGGGCGGCATATCTGAAGAGGCGTCTTCACCTCCGGCAGCCGCTGGTTGTTCCTGTTCCCCGTACAGTAAATTTGTGAGCTGCGACATTTCGCGTTCGCTCAGGTCAGGAAACGGCAGCATCTGACCCTGGCCGTTCCGCACGATATCGTGAAATGTTGTTTTAGGCAACCGGTTACGGATATCCCGGATATCCGGCACCGACTGCCCGTCGCCTTCCCGGTTCAGACCGTGGCAGACGGCACAGCTGGTGCGATAAATCATTTCACCGGGCGACGGAAGACCGCCGCTCTCCCCGGGATCTGTTGGCACCATGGTGATACTCTCGGCTACGTTACTGGTGTTAACGTACAGAATCCCAGTGGCCGGATCGAAAGAAGCCCCGCCCCAGTCGGTGCCTCCGTTGAACTGGGGCAGCGCCAGGGTGCCCTGTTCGCTGGGCGGGAGATACAAGGGTCCCGACCGGAACTGCCGGAACCGCGCCAGCACATAGGTACGGGCTTCCGGAGAGAGGTTGGTGATGAGATCTTCGGTAAATCCCTGCACGGCATAGATCAGCGATTGGGGTGGGAACGGCTGGGTGGGCCAGGTCGCCTCACCCGGCAGATCGGACTGAGGTACAGGCCGCTCTTCAATGGGAAAGATCGGTTCTCCGGTCTCCCGGTTGAACACGAACAGGTGCCCCATTTTGGTGGGCTGCGCCACGGCGTCGATCTGTTCGCCGTTCTGCCGGACGGTCACCAGCGCCGGCGGGGACGCCAGGTCGTAATCCCAGATATCGTGATGCACCGCCTGAAAATGCCAGAGACGTTCTCCGGTTTCGGCATCCAGTACCAGCAGACAGTTGGCAAACAGGTTCTTCCCGGGCCGATCCCCGCCATAGTGATCGTAGGCGGCGGATCCGGTGGGCGCAAACACAATTCCCCGTTCGGTATCGACCGTCATCCCGGCCCAGGAGTTGGCGCCGCCCGCCCATTTCCAGGCGTCGGGTGGCCAGGTATCGTACCCGAATTCACCGGGATGGGGTATGGTATGAAAAATCCACCGGCGCTCTCCGGTGCGGACATCATACGCCCGAATATGCCCAGGCGCGGCGGGACGCGGTCCCTCGCCCACGCTGCTGCCGGTAATGTACAGATCCTTATAAATCACTCCGGGAGATGAAGCGGTAACTGACAGGTCCCTGACATCCCGGTCCAGTCCGAGCCGGAGATCCACCTTTCCGCTGTCACCGAACGTTTGGATTAGTCGCCCGGTTGATGCATTCAGGGCGTGAATAAAATGTCCGGCCGTCATCAGGATCCGGCGATCATTTCCGCTCTCCCAGTAGGTCACGCCGCGGTTCACGCCGCTGGAGCGTCCGCCCCCAAAGGGATCGTAGCGCCAGATCTCCTCTCCGGTGCCCGCATGGAGAGCCACCACCTTCAGACCCGGCGTGGTCAGGTACATGATGCTGTCCACCACAATCGGGGTGCACTCGATGGTGGACGGCGGGTCTGTCCGGCTGTCGCGAGTCTCATACCGCCAGGCGACTTCCAGCTGCTGCACGTTGGATAGGTGGATCTGGTCGAGGGCCGAATACTTGGTTCCGCCGGGATCGCCGCCGTACACCCGCCAGGCAGTGTGACTGTCCGGTTCGGGGGGAGTGCAGGAGATAATAACAACTATCAGTAGGAAGAGGATCGGGTGAATCCATGCCGGAAATATTTTACTGGTATTATAGCTGGGTATCATTCTCTCTAATCTCCATTCCTAGCTGGGATATCATAATTGCGAAAGGAAGAAAATAGAGAAAAACCGGGATTGAATCCAGTGTGGAGAAATCGTAAAAATTAGAGACAGGTTTGACAGGATGACCGCATTAACTATGAATAGCACACTATTTAGAACATTCAGCACCCTACAGACGATCTCTTACGAAGTTGCAGGGGGACTATTAACTCGTTCCTCTCGTTTCTATATTTTTTTATTCGTGTCAATTCGTATGTCAGGGACACCCCTCCGGGGCCATTCGTGGTTTCATAAGGAATTCCTCGATCCAGTCGCCTCACGGCATTTATCCATGGTATTGGCAGATTTATACCTTACATTTATAGTATGCAGCCGATCATTCCCAGACCGCTTCAACCCGGCGGGACCATCGGTATCGTTGCGCCTGCCAGCGGGGCTGACCAGGATGAACTGCAGCCGGGCATTGAGTATTTCGGGCAGAAGGGATATACGGTGCAGGTGGCCCCGAATGTCACATCAAGGACGCATTTCACAGCCGGAAACAGACAGTCTCGACTCGAAGCACTCGTCAACATGTTTCAAGACGAGGATGTGGAAGCGGTGCTCTGTGCCCGAGGCGGGGACGGCGCAATCCATCTGCTTCCGGACTTGCTTGACCGGCTGAGCGATACCGAACCCAAACCGTTCTGCGGATACAGCGATATCACCTTGCTGCAACTTGCTCTCTATGAACGATTCGGTTGGGTGAGCTTTTCCGGCCCTATGGTGGCTACGGAATTCTCCCGTGACATCCTGTCCGATTATGCGGAAACCCATTTCTGGAGTCTCCTCACCCAGACGCCGATGTTCTGGAACCTGACTCCCGAACCGGGATGGGAAACGAAAGTCTGGCGGGCAGGGAGTGCAAACGGTCCCCTGCTGGGCGGATGCCTGTCGCTGATATGTGCGCTGCTTGGCACCGATTACCTGCCGGATTTTTCCGAGGCGGTACTGGTGATAGAAGATACCGAGGAGGAACCCAAATCCATCGATCGGATGCTGCATCAGCTCCGGCTTGCAGGGATCTTTGGTAAAATCAGCGGACTGCTGGTCGGTCAGTTTATCAACTGTTTTCCCAGTGATGAATCAGCGGATTTTACGTTACAAGAGCTGATAATGAGCGCCGCCAGGGGCTTCGATTTTCCAATCCTGGCAAATTACCCGTATGGCCATAACCTGCCGGATCGGCTGACCCTGCCGCTCGGGGTCCGGCTGCGGTTCGACACCTCACCGATGCGGTTTAACCTGGTTTTTTAGGGAAAAATTAGCACGCAGATAAACACAGAAACGAACGATGACCACGGATGAAAAACGGCAGAAGTGAGAAGGCAAAAGGCAGAAGCATGTGTTGAGGAAGGATAGAGTTAGCCGAACGATTAATACATTCAGCACCTGCGAGCACTTGAAAGTTTCCTTTTGTCTTATTTAATCGTGTTCATTCTTTGTACCTTTGTGTATATGGCTAAAAGATATCCCGTTAGGACGTACTATTCTCTACGGGTGTGCGACTAATTTGTGCTTCTTCCCCTTCCCATCCCACGAAATGACCTCTCTCACTAAAGATATGTTTAGCTGTTTGAAGAAAAATGTTTCATGATTATTTTATATTTCATTTAGCTCCAGAACCGTAACCAAGGGAATACTATGCGAAGACGTGTTATCTATACGCTCGTTACTTTTCTTGTTCTCAGTTCGAATCTTTTCCCGGCGGAATCTGACCATGCGGAGTATATTCGATCTCACTATGCCAAATACGAATACCGAATTCCCATGCGCGATGGTGTGACGCTGTTCACTTCCGTATATATGCCGTATGCAGATACCACCACCTATCCCATTTTCCTGCTCCGAACGCCTTACAGTGTGGGTCCTTACGGGGCTGACCGATATCCGGATCAGCTGGGACCGCACAAGGCGTTCGATAAGGAAGGATTCATCTTTGTCTTCCAGGATGTTCGCGGCCGGTTTATGTCGGAGGGGGAGTATGTGAATATGCGGCCGCATATCCCGAATAAGCAGGGTCCGGATGATGTGGATGAGAGCACGGACACCTACGACACCATCGAGTGGCTGCTGGAGAATATCGACAACCACAACGGACGAGTTGGCATGTGGGGCATTTCCTATCCCGGATTCTACTGTTCGGCGGGCATGATCAACTCCCATCCCGCACTCAAAGCTGTGTCGCCGCAGGCGCCGATTGCCGACTGGTTCTGGGATGACATGCATCATCACGGCGCCTTTATTCTGCCGTTAGCCTTCAATTTCTTCTCTATCTTTGGCCAGCCAAGGGACAGCCTCACCACCCAGTGGCCGGCTGAGTTTGATTTCGGCACACCGGACGGCTATCAGTTTTTCCTGAATATGGGACCGTTGCATAATGCCAACCAAAAATATTTCCATAATGACATAGAGTTCTGGAACAGCATTGTTGATCATCCCAACTACGATGACTTCTGGCAGAGCCGGAACATCCTGCCGCATCTGCGGAATATCTCGGCCGCAACAATGGTGGTCGGGGGATGGTTCGATATGGAGGATCTCTACGGTCCGCTGCATACCTATCAATCCATCGAGGAAAAGAATCCCGGGAACTTCAACATTCTGGTGATGGGACCCTGGTCGCACGGGGGTTGGACCCGCACCACCGGTGAATCCCTGGGAGATGCCGACTTCGGATTTCCCACTTCCGAATATTATCAGAACCATGTGGACCTTCAATTCTTCAGGCACATCCTCAAACAGACCGGGAGCCAGCCGGATCTTCCGGAAGCCCTGGTATTCGAAACCGGTGCCAACCGCTGGCGGGAATTCGATGACTGGCCGCCGTCGGAGGTGACTGACGGGGAAATTTACCTCCAGGCAAACGGTGAGCTGTCGTTCCGGGAGCCTGCAGCAACCGAAGAGGTCTACGACCAATATACCAGTGATCCGGACAATCCGGTGCCCTACACCACGACAATCACCACCGACTGGGAAGCCACCTACATGACCGAAGACCAGCGATTCGCCGCCCGGCGGCCGGACGTACTGGTGTATCAAACCGATGTTCTGGAAGCAGATCTCACCCTTGCCGGTCCCATTCAGGCAAATCTGTATGTCTCCACTTCCGGCACCGCCTCGGATTTCATCGTGAAGGTCATCGATGTGTACCCGAATCAGATACCGGGATATGATCCCGACTCCGGAGAGGCCAATAAAGGCGCCATGCAACAGATGGTGCGGGGCGAGGTGATGCGGGGAAGGTTCCGAAACAGTTACGAACAACCGGAGCCGTTTGAAGCGAATGAAATCACCCCGGTGTCGTTTGAGCTGCAGGATATTCTGCATACCTTCAAACGCGGTCACCGGCTCATGATCCAGATCCAGAGCACCTGGTTTCCGCTGGTGGATCGCAATCCGGGAACATACGTTCCGAATATATTCAAAGCCGATGCGGAGGATTTCATCGAGGTGAACAATCGGATCTATCGATCCCGGCAGCATCCCAGTCACATTAAAGTCGGGATTCTGGAGGAATGACGGAATAGCACGCCCCAAGGGATCCCTACGGGACAGATGCCACAGAAAAAGCACAGATTATCACAGTTAAAATGACCGTGAAAAGTGAAATGTGAAAAGGCAGAAGCAAGTATTGGGAACTGATGGAGTGATACGAAAGGGTAGAGCAGTCAATAACTGAGTTGGGGAATCGAGAAAGGACGTCCATCGTCAAAGTGGAAACAAGGGGTATAAACAAGAGGGAAAGAGTTCGGATTTCTTGCTGTTTACGGTAATAAATACCTCGCGGTGGTTACAAGTTCTGACAAGTGCGGGCAAGTGCTTACAAGATCCCATTCACGTACTGTGATATTTCCCGTCCGAAGCGACTTGAACTTGCCAGACCTTCTCTACCCGTGACTCTTAACCTCGTACTCCTATCTTGTATCTTGCAACACCTGCCATATGGCCTTCATACTTCTGCCTTCTCACTTCTGCCTTCTGCCTTTTCAATCCATGTCATCTATGCCGCAGAGATCTCACCAGAGCGTACTATTAGCTACAAGCTCCGAAATACCAGGATCCAATGAAAATACATTGCATCTCACGCAGAGTGTCTCGATTTTATGGATACTTACTAGTATTTAACAATCATGCTAAATTTCAGAAAACGGGTGGATCATGAATCGACGCGACTTTTTAAAGACTTCCGCTGTTGCCGGTCTCGGGCTGGCTTTGTTCGGGTGCGGGAACCGGAGCCTCCAATCAATTACCACACGGCCCAATATTCTTCTGGCAATCGCTGATGATGCCTCCTATCCCCATATGGGCGCATACGGCTGCGATTGGGTGGAGACTCCCGCATTTAATCGAGTGGCGAACGAAGGCGTCCTCTTCACCAATGCGTATACTCCGAACGCCAAATGCGCGCCTTCCAGGGCCTGCATCCTGACCGGCCGAAATTCCTGGCAGCTGGAGCAGGCCGCCAATCACTGGTGTTATTTTCCGGAAAGATTCAAAACCTATGCGGAAACCCTGACCGAGCATGACTATCACGTGGGCTACACCGCCAAGGGCTGGGCTCCGGGCGTTCCGGGTGAAATCGACGGAAAACCCCGGCAGCTGACCGGCACCGACTACGATGCCCGCACAACAACCCCTCCGGCGGAACACATTTCCACGACGGATTATTTTGCCAACTTCCGTGATTTTCTGAACGACAAACCCGACAATCAGCCGTTTGCGTTCTGGTACGGCGGACGGGAACCGCATCGCCGGTATGAATACGGGGCGGGTATCAACAAAGCGGGGAAAGAACTGTCCGATGTCGAGAGGGTATTTCCTTTCTGGCCGGATAATGAAACGGTGCGGACGGACCTGCTGGATTACGCCTACGAGATCGAATACTTCGATTCCCATCTCCAGCGGATGCTGTCACTGCTGGAAGATCAAGGTGAACTGGACAACACCCTGGTGATTGTGACCGCCGATAACGGCATGCCCTTTCCCCGGATCAAAGGTCAGGAGTACGAGTACTCAAATCACCTGCCGTTGGCTATCATGTGGAAGAATGGAATAAACAATCCGGGACGGGTGGTGGATGATTTTGTGAATTTCATCGACTTCGCTCCCACCTTTCTGGCGGTGGCGGACGTGCCGGAAGCCGCATCCGGTATGCAGCCGATTCAGGGCCGCAGTCTCACGGATATCTTCTTCTCCCCGAAATCCGGCGTGGTGAATCCGGACCGGGATCAAGTGCTGATCGGCAAAGAACGGCACGATATCGGACGTCCCCACGACTGGGGCTACCCCATTCGGGGCATTGTGAAAGGCGGGTATCTGTACATTCACAACTTCGAACCGAACCGCTGGCCGGCCGGAAACCCGCAGACCGGGTACCTGAACTGTGACGGCAGCCCCACCAAAACAGTCAGCCTGAACGCACGGGCAAATCCGGACACCCGAAAATACTGGGAATGGAACTTTGGCAAGCGCCCTCCGGAAGAGCTCTACCACATTGCTGAAGATCCCGAATGCATGAACAACCTGGCGACAAGTGCTGAGCACCAGGAGACCAAACAAAGCCTGAAAAATCAGCTGTTCGCCGAACTCAAGGAACAGGGCGATCCCCGAATGTTCGGAGAGGGTCATATCTTTGACGAGTACCTCTACGCCGACACAGAGCGGCGTAACTTCTACGAACGCTATATGAACGGAGAAGATATCCCCACCGGATGGGTGAACGAGTCCGATTTCGAGCCGGATTTTCCGGAGTAATCTCCCGACCATAGTCCGCCTTCCGGGATCCGGATATGGCCTTCCTTCCGGTGGGGATAACCCGCCAGACTCGTTGGATCCATTCGTCCATAGACATGGTCGTAAAAATCGGATCACAAACTAAATCGCGGACCAGGTCTTCACCTTCTTTGTAGGTGCTCAATGTATCGCGAGGAGATCAAGCCCTGAGCATAGGCCAACAAGACAACCTTCAATAAAATCTTCGGCGGATAGTCGGGCGCGCCGGTCTCATCATTGGCATAGTTCTCATCAAATATTGGAGTGTCTACCCGGCGCTCCACGAGTGCATGAATTGCCCATTCCAATGTCCCGGGCATCAATTGATTTTCGAGGGAAATCTGCAGCATGGTCATCTGGCGATAGTTGTGGGCTGGGTCGGGCGCCATCTGTGCCGCTATCTGACTGGTTTATCAAGAGCTTCATAGAGCTCTATGAGGTCAAATGGCGACGAGTTTATCGCATATGTGGTAAAAATTCTGTTGTCTGCGGTATCAGAAAGGGACTTTTTCGACAGTTTCGGTAGAGAAAACTAGACTTCTTTGGATTTCTGAATGTGATATTTCTTCCGAATTCTGTCTAAGTCTTGCTCTTCTTGCTCCGGATTTGCCCGATATGTGGTAGATAATTTCTCACGAATCCGTCGCATCAACTCAACGGCCTTTACTTCTTCTTTCGGAGACTGTCTTACTGGTTTCTTCCTCATTTATACCACCTCCTGTGGTGAACGGATTTCCAGGGTTGGGTACCCATACTTCAGGTTCACTGCATTAAATTGGCGCACTTTCAGAAAATGCACGATATGTTTAAAGTTCCAACTCACCAACAAGTCCACCCGATGAATGGTTGCCATAGCAATGTGTTGGGCATCTACGACATTCTGCTCACTTAGTGCGCCTTCTGCGATATATTTTTCGGCCAGGGATTTGGCTTCTGCTGATAAATCAACATATTCGACATATGTATCCGGGATATCCTGAATCCGCTGCAAGACCGTTTCAGGAGCCAATTCTAATTCCCGGAGTGTTAAATCAGAGAGCACGATGATGTTTTCTCCGGAGGCAAAGTCCTCCAGTAACTGATTGGACCACTCACGAAATTCGGGATCAAAGCACCCACCAATGACAGAAGTATCTGTATAAATCCGGAATTTCATGCGTCGCTCCCATAGTAGTGTTTATTGCAATATAGAAGGAGAATCGAATGATCCCAATCCAAAACTCAGAGTGGGACAACGGATTCACACCGCTCCCCTTCACAACCCCGGTTCACCCCGAATAGACAGGTCGGGGCAGGCGCCCCGGTCTCATCATTGGTTTACTTCGCATCGAATATGGAGGGATCTACCAGGTGTTCCACGAGTGCATGAATCGCCCATTCCAATGTCCCGGGCATCAATTGATCTTCCAGGGAAATCGGCAGCATGATCATCTGGCGATAATTGTGGGCTGTGTCGGGTGCCATCTGTACCGCTATCTGACTGGTTTATCAAGAGTTTCATAGAGCTCTATGAGGTCAAATGGCGACGAGTTTATCGCATGTTTATTAATAATTTTCCATCGTTGGTGGTTTCAGAAGGGGACTTTTTCGACAGTTTCGGTAGGGGGCATTTGTTAGAGCACAGGAGGATGACATTCCAGCGTCTCAATAAAACCAAAATCGTCCGTATTGAAGGTGAGCAATTCGGAAATTTCATGGGCCAGCGCTATACTGGCAATCTCCACATCGTGAATCGCCAAACCGGTAATCTGGTGTTTCTGCAACAATTCATACAGAATTCGAGCACTTTTTGGAGTCGGATACAGCACTGAACACAGACATAGAAAACTCTGCACCGCATGTAAGGCCTCTGGGAGAGTGAGAGGCCGCTCGCCAACCCGGGCGACCACCGCTAAAAATTCCGTGAGATTCTTACTGGAGGGACATATTTTTCCATCAGAGTCTAAGAGGACAGATCGGGATTGCTCATAGAACTGGGAATCGGCATCAATAGCATACACCAACACATTGGTATCAAGAAACTGCTTCCTCATACGCGAGTTTTCTTAACTGGAGGTGGTCATATTGGCCTTTGAGGTGGCAGGACGGGAGCGTTTCCTGGTTCGGCTTCTGTTGTCGCAGCCGGTGAATATATCGATCGACCTCTTCAAGAGACTCCTCAGGAAGCTCTCGCAGCTCCTTTTTTATCTGATCAAGTCCACCCAATACTTACTCCTATTTCGGTTCTCCACATTAAAATACTACATATCCAAAGAGAATCAAACCAAGTATCACCGTAAAATGTGCCCCCTAACGGCTTTGAGCTGAGCGGCCGGGGATTTCTACACCGATTGCCTCGCTTCTTAGCCCACTCTAAACGCCGATGTCTTAACCCGCCCGCATCCCCAGTCCACTCCAGCGAATTGTTAGGGGGAGGCTGGATTGCGAAATGGCCTAGTGTTACAACCATTTAATTCGTAAAGTATTGCTTCCCATAGGTCCACTGGCATGGTTTGGCCTGGGTTTCGTTGTAGTGCTGAATATACTCCATGAGTTGATCCACCGGGTGTTTTTTCGAATGCCAGACGCCGCCTTTCAAGATAGCCCGCGTGAGAATGCTGACCCAGATCTCAATCTGATTCAGCCAGGAGGCATAGGTCGGGGTGGAATGGACCTGCAACTTGCGCTTGCGCGCCAGCCAGGCCTGGACTTGCTTGTGTTTGTGGACCGAGAGATTCTCCAGGATGGCATGGATGGTCACATGGCGGTATGTCCGATCCAGCGCCTTGAGAAACTGTACAAAGTTCTCCCCGGGGTTCCGGTCCACCGCCCGGCCGATCACCTCCCCGCTATGCACCGCCAAGGCAGCCACTAAATTGACGGTCCCATGGCGTTTATAGGTGGTGGTCAGCCGGCGCGGGGGCCCGACCCGGAGCGGTAATTCCGGGTGGGGGCGGTCGAGCGCCTGGATATGCGTTTTCTCATCGACCGAGAGCACCAAGGCATTGTCCGGCGGATCGAGCTACAAGCCGAGGATGGCCCTCATCTTTTCTTGGAAATGGGGATCCGGACTGGGCCCGCACCAGTCGTCGGTTGTATGGGGCCGGAGGGCGGCCGCCCGTAAGATCTCCGACACCCAACTCTGACTGATGCCGGTCTGATCCGCCATGGCTTGTTGACTGTATACCGGGGTGCCACTGTCCGTGCGCTGACACGCCAAGTGAATGACCCGGGCGCGATCGGCATCGGTATAC
>DATFLS010000603.1:0-4653 GCA_035267465.1 bacterium | reverse complement strand
CACTCCGTCTCTGGTGAAAGTGCTATTCATGGTCTGATCAGACAGGATGGTGATGAGCAGGACATCGCTGAGCTGCAACGCTCCGGTTCCATAACGTTGGTTCGTATATGATCCTTGGTATACCCCTAATTTCCCCGAAGGGATATCCTTAATATGAATCTCGTAAAAGTACTCGCCCGACCGCAGTTCGAAGGGAAAGTGTCCGTAGAGCAGCCGTGTCGATTCATCTCCGGCGGAATGAAGGGGGACCGCGACGCTCTCCCGAGGGACCAATCGGGTAACATCCTGCATATCGGCAGAATAAAAGGTTATTATCTGCTCCATCGCCCTCTTTTCTGTGCCCGATTCAGGTTGAAATTCAATCGCCGAACTATCTATGGCAAAAAAGAGTTCAATGTCATTCTTTTCATTCTGGCCTTTGAAACTGTAAAGGCCGAACTGAAAATCCAGGGGATCAGCACCGAAATCATAACTGGACGTCTGGGTAGAAAAACCTGTTTTTGCATCAACTTCACTGTCAAGTTCAACCCGTTTGAGGCGATTTGGAAGGCGGGTTCGGTGTTGATTATATATCGACAGCAATTCCGCATATCTGGGATCACGAGAGGAAATCATATCCATTGCCCAGCGTGAGGCTTTAGCGGTTTGCAAGGATTTGCTAATGTCATAGTAGGAAGGTGAAATCGTTTCTCGATTCTCGAACGACGGAGGGATAGATTCCAGGATCCATCCCACCTGGTTACTGTGTTTGATAAAATGGAATATCATCTCCGGACGGGTACTGGTAGCATAATACTTCCAGGACATATTCATCGGTGACACATCCCATCCGTAATCCCGTTCATTCCATTGATCCAGATTGATACTCCTCTCCGAAAAAATTTGCTGCAGCTGAATGGGAAGATTCCCGAGGTTTACTCCCGAGCCTGATGAAAAGGCCTTTTTATCCGGCTTGCCGTGACGAATGTAGATAAGGCCCTGATCATCAAATACCCGATATTTGGGAATGAGTTCGGGGAGGGCAGCCTGCGCGACCAATTTATCCCCGATTAACCTGGTTTTGGTTTGATAGAATGGCTGCAGCGGATGATTCCTGATATAGATCATTTCCCTGGCATTCGTTAACGGTAAATGCCGGCGGTAATGTTTATTAGCATAGGCAAGTCGGTGATAGTGCTCCTGAATTCTTTCATTGGTTGGAGTTGCAAGATGAGGATCTTTGGAAGTCCAGAATTGACGAAAATATACAGGCATTTCACTCAGGGAAGTTTCCTGACAGTCTCTGTATTCATCGGGTGTCATGATATAACGCACATCCCGATAAATCGCCTGGAGATCAGATGCCGAGTGAATGCTATCAATCGCATTCCAATAACAAGCGACACCCTGTTCGTTTTCCTCCCGGGCAAAATGGAGTTTTGCAGAGATGAGAGCATATTGAGTAGTGGAGTATCCCGAGAATCGCTGGGGAATTTTTTCCAAAACATCCGAACAGTCCTCGACGTTTCCCATCTTGAGATAGATATTAGCCAAGTCCAGAGCGAACTTTGATGAGTCTGGATAGTTCTCCAGAAGTATTTTAAATGATTCAATCAATATGCTGGAATCATCCGGGTTCACCCTGGCGCTTTTGAGCAGGGCATAGGCATCTTTAAAAGATGGATTCCGCCGGACGATTTCGGTCAATGCACGGATGTATCCTTCCGATTGTTCATTTGTCGCGTACTGCTGTGCAAGTTCATACCAGGCGTGTAAGAGCGAAGGGTCAATTCTGGCGGCCGTTTCCAGCTGCTCGATAATCTTTTCCGGCGATTCACCTTTTCTCTCCAACGAAAGAGCCAGATGATAATGGGCCGGGGCAAAATCCGGCTGGAGGGCTATGGCAGCTTTGAACTCGTCGATTGCCAGCGGTTTCTCAGGGAACTGATAGGAGTAGATCAAACCCAATGCAAAATGGGCATGGCTGTTATCAGGTTCCTGTTGCAGTATGACATTAAAGTGGTTGGATGCCTGCTGGTACTTCCCTTCCAGAATTTCAGCAGCTCCCGTCGAATTTGGTATGGTATGGATACCCGTCGTATCGATTGTATTTGAACGGAGCACTCGGGGGTTGATCATGGCAAAGCAGAGTATCAGGAACAGCAAGGCCGCATATGTAGGCGCTTTTTCCATAACTGGGAAACTCTACCACAATGTTATTCGAGAAAATATGTCGTGTAAGTATACGAACTTTTCACAGGGATGTTCAAAACTATGTTATTAAACCGCCTTGTAACAATCCTTCATATCTGTAATACATTGAGGTGGACGGGTATTTTTGAAGATTAATTTATCACCATCAGTCATTAATGCTCACCAAGTGGATTGTATTTTCATAAGAAGCATGTTTGAATAATATTCCTCTGGATTCGTGCACCATGTTTCCGTAAAATGAAAAACTAACATAATATAACAATTTAAACTGTCTCTCTTATAAATTATGCCAGATACGATTCTCCTAAGATATAAAACTGGAAAAGTGCCAGATTATGGCATTGCTCCCGCTGGCTGTTGGATACGGTCTTCTCTGTCTGGAGTAAGTAGAGCCATCCTTGGAAAGAGGAGACCGATTAATAAGGAGCGTTCGCTAACTACCAAAACGAGATACCGATAGAGGTATGCAATTTATCACATCATCGTAAATCTTCGAAGGGAGCACCGAAAATGCAGTTGCAACGATTTTTCTCAGCAGCATCATTAACCGTGATGTTACTCATTTCCCTAAGTTCATGTCAGCAACAACGCACACAATTACTTTCCCTGGATGAATGGACATATATTCAGGTTGATAGCAATCGCGGGAAATGGGGGGATTGGGATGATCCCGAAGGGCTGAGATATTTTGGATTGGATATGAAGGACATTACCGGCGACGGGTACAAAGATATTATCTCAGGAAGATATTTTTATCGTAATCCCGGGGGAGACATGACTACAAACTGGCAGCGCATCGATGTGGGATTGAACGTTGATGGCATGTTGTTCGTGGATATTGATAATGATCAATTCGGCGATGTGATTGCATCGGGACTGCCGGAAGTTTACTGGCTGGAAACAGAGAATACATCGGCCAGCTCGTGGCATGCTACCCTGATCGGTGATCTCCCTCCAACCGGTCATGTGAACGGTCAGGGATTTACATTGGGACAGATCGTTCCGGGAGGCAAACCGGAGATCCTGTTATCTGCCGGTGATGGAATCCATTACCTTGAAATACCGGCTAATCCCGGGGCCGGAAGTTGGCCTGACACTCGAATCGCACCAGATGCCTCGGAAGAGGGTATCGGGACGGGAGATATTGACGGCGATGGTGACATTGATATCGCAGGATCGTTTGAGATTGAGAGTGGAGAGGAGATAGTGCCGGGCACTAACAATATCCGGTGGAAGAATGTGGAAGTCAGCTGGTGGATAAATCCCGGAGATGGTACGGCTGAATGGGAGCGGATTGTCATGGGAATTTGCACCCATGGGGATCGCTATGAAATCGCCGACTTAAATGGTGATGACCGACCGGACATCGTGGTGACCGAGGAACGATATCCGGGGGATGTCCCAAATGCAAGAGCGCTCTGGTTCGAGCAGCCGGAAGACGCTGCCGCCGGTAACTGGCCCCGGCACATCATAGTGGAACAGTATTCCATGAATAATCTCGATGTGGGTGATATGGATAATGATGGAGATATGGATGTAATCACCAACGAACACAAAGGACCCACCGAAAAAACTCAGGTATTCGAGAATGATGGCGAGGGAAACTTCACTCAACATCTGGTTGGAGAGGGCAAGGAAGCACATCTGGGTGCCCAGGTAGCGGATATGGACAGTGACGGAGATCTGGATATCGTGAGTCACGCCTGGGATGACTACCAGTACCTCCATCTCTGGCGAAATGATGCCATTCAACAATGAAAACCGGACGCAGGCTACTATTACCAGGTTAAATTTCCGGAGAGCCGGCTTGAAAGGCGCCTTCCTGAAGACTCTTCCATCGATGAGGAAGGGTCAATATTTCGATCTCGCGGCGGAATACATGAACCGGATCCCTGGACCCAACGGTCAGGAACCCAAAGTGTGACCATTATGTGACCATAGTGTGACCAAACTGAAGACAGAAAAATGCACTTCACTGCACTAGACTGCACTCGATGGAAAACAAAAAACCCCACAACCATGGGGGCTGTGGGGTCGAACCCTTGTAGCGGGGGCAGGATTTGAACCTGCGACCTTTGGGTTATGAGCCCAACGAGCTACCAGACTGCTCCACCCCGCGGTGTCTGCTCTGTTTTCCAAACAGCGTTAAATTATAATAGTATATTTCCGGGTTGTCAAGCAGTGAATCTAAAACTAGCATCCCCCCGATTTTTCAATGAACCCTGCAAATTGGAGTTGCCGGGGTGGACTGGATGGTGTCATTGTGGCAGGATGAAACATCCGTATCGTGCTCCCCTCAAAGAACCACCGCACCACCTCCGCCACCTTATAATAGCAGAATCCGAGGAGTTCCTGGAGTCGATATTTCTCCAGAATCGGCACCCCGCTGTCCACGAGCAAGCGCTGATGCCACGCATCCAGCGCCGCATAGAGATACGCCATGGCCGCCGTCAGGACCGC
>DATFLS010000602.1:0-6363 GCA_035267465.1 bacterium | reverse complement strand
CCATCTTCCACTTTCACCTTGATATCCGGATGAAATTCATAATCCAGGGCGCCAAGCGGACCCTGAACAGACAAAGTATTATTTGTAACCTTCGCTTCCACTTTTTCCGGAATCTTGACTGGTTTTCTACCGATACGTGACATCTGTTCTTTCTCTCCTTACCAAACGTAACACAACACTTCGCCACCAATGCCCATCACGCGAGCCTGTTTATCAGTCATCACCCCGCGTGAAGTCGTCAGGACGGCCACCCCCAGACCATTCCGGACGCGCGGAATCTCATCTGATCCGACATAACGCCGTCGCCCGGGTGTACTCGCCCTCTTGAGGCCCTCGATGACGCTGTTTCCGTCTCGATCATACTTCAGAAAAATTCGGATGATATCCTGCTTATTGTCCTCAATGATAAAGAAATCTTTGATAAATTTCTCGCGCTTCAGTAACAAACTCATGCGCTTTTTTAAATTCGACGCGGGAATATCTACCCAGCGATGATTTGCCTGGGCGGCATTTCGAACGCGAGTCAGATAATCTGCGATAGAATCACTCATGCTCATTGTACTATTCCTCCGTCGGACGCCCGTACATTTACCAGCTTGCTTTCGTTACACCGGGAATTTCGCCCCGCAAGGCCATCTCCCGAAAACATAACCGGCACAAACCGAATTTTCGCATATATCCCCGGGGACGTCCACAGTTATTACACCGGTTATTTTTACGCGTGCTGTATTTTGGTTCGCGATTGGCCTTGGCTATTTTCGATTTTTTCGCCATAAATATATCACCTCAATTGGTTATGCTGCTTGTTGTGATGCCTCTGCTGACCGTTTGAACGGCATCCCGAGCAGGCTCAGAAGTTCATAGGCTTCTTCGTCTGAATCTGCAGTGGTGACTATCGTAACATCCATGCCCCGGATCCGGTCCACTTTGTCGTATTCAATCTCCGGGAAGATAATCTGTTCTTTGACACCGATACTATAATTTCCCGACCCGTCGAATGCCATATCCGACACTCCACTAAAATCTCGGACCCGCGGAAGGGCAAGTGTGATAAATTTATCCAGAAACTCATACATGCGAACCCCTCGCAGGGTCACCCGGCAACCGATAGGCATCCCGGCCCGAATATTAAAATTCGAAATCGATTTTTTTGCCCGGGTCACCACCGCTTTTTGTCCGGCGATGGTAGTGAGTTCATTGAGCCCCGCCTCCAGCTGCTGCGGTTCATTTTTAGCTTCACCAAGCCCCATGTTCAGGGTGATCTTTCGCAGTCGTGGCACTTCCATGCTGTTTTCGTACTGAAAGCGTTCCCGCAGTGCCGGGATCACTTCCTCCCGATAGTGTTGCAATAATCTCGGTCCGTAGTCAGCCATTATTCTCTTCCTATTGTGTATCGATTACTTCGCCTGTTTCTTTCGCGACCCGTGCCTTGGTTCCGTCGTCCAGAAAAGTGAACCCCACCCGGGTCGGCGTCCCGTTATGGATCAACTGCACATTGGACACGTGGACCGGGGCTTCTTTTTCGACGATTCCTCCCTGCGGGTTATTCTGCGTGGGACGGGTATGCCGTTTAATAAAGTTTATCCCCTCGACGATCACCCGGTTCTGTTCCGGAATCACATGGAGTATTCTGCCCCGTTTGCCGCGATCATTCCCTGCAGTGATCAGGACCTCGTCACCTTTTTTAATCTTCATACGTCTTCCCTTTTTTATAACACTTCCGGAGCCATTGAAACGATTCGCATGTATCGTTTTTCCCGGAGTTCGCGGGCAACCGGTCCGAATATACGGGTTCCCCGCGGCTCCAGATTGTCAGCGATCAGGACCGCCGCGTTCTCATCGAACCGGATATAACTACCATCATTCCGCCGTTGCTCTTTCTTGGTTCGCACAATCACTGCTTTCGAAATATCACCCTTTTTGATCTGTCCGCCGGGAATTGCATTCTTGACCGAGACAACTATCACATCTCCGACATGAGCATATCGACGTCTGCTACCACCCGGCACCTTTATACACTCAATTTTCTTCGCTCCGGTATTATCCGCAACATTCAGCCGACTCTGCACCTGGATCATGGATCCTTCTCCCTTTCTACGCTACCGCTATACTTGTTCCGCCCGTTCAAGTATTTTTCGCAATCGCCATCGTTTATGCCGGCTGAGCGGACGGGTTTCCACAATTTCGACCTTGTCACCCTCCAGGCAGGTATTCTCCGGGTCATGGGCCATAAATTTCGAGGAGCGGGTAATATATTTTTTATACAGCGGATGCTCGACCTTTCGATTGACCCGCACGACAATGCTCTTGTCCATTTTGTTGCTGATAACTGTTCCGACTTTGGTCTTCGTAATTCCGCGCTTCTTCATGCAGCACTCGTTCCTTCTGGTCTCTGACGTATTCCAAGTTCATATTCTCGTAACACGGTGAGAATCTGCGCAATTTCTTTCCGCAAATGACGAATACGCAGCGGATTCTCCACCTGCTGGAGGGTTTGTTGGAACCGGAGATTTTCCAACTCCTCGCGGTCTTCCTCCAGACGAATTTCCAATTCCTCGACCGATAATTCGCGCAATTGCTCTTTCTTCACCTCAGCCTCCGATTTCCCTGCGTGCGACAAATTTCGTCTTAATCGGCAATTTATACCCTGCCTGTTTCATGGCTTGCGCTGCGACTTCTTCATCCACACCTTCCACTTCGAACATAATCCGTCCCGGCTTCACCACTGCCACATAATATTCCGGGGCGCCCTTGCCCTTCCCCATACGAGTTTCAGCTGGTTTCAGCGTTACCGGTTTATCCGGAAAAATTCGAATCCACAATTTGCCATGTTTCCGCACATGCCGGGTGATTGCCACACGTGCGGCCTCAATTTGCCGGCCTGTAATCCATCCGGGTTCCACCGCCTTTAATCCGTACGTACCGAAACTCACCTCATCGCCGCGTTTGGCATAGCCCTTTGTGCGGCCCCGGTGATGCTTCCGATGTTTCATCTGTTTTGGCATTAACATAAGTATAAGCTCCTCTTCTCAGACAACTTCGCCGTTACAGATCCAGACTTTAATGCCAATTGACCCATAGGTCGTCTTTGCCGTGATCGTGGCAAAATCGATATCAGCCCGGAGAGTATGCAGCGGGACGCGCCCTTCATGATAATTTTCCTGCCGGGCCATTTCCGAACCGCCCAGCCGGCCGGCCGCGCGGATTCGAATGCCCTCAGCCCCCATCCGCATGGTAGACTGGATGGCTTTTTTAATAACACGACGGAAGGAAATCTTCCGTTCAATCTGCCGGGCAATATTGTCAGCCACCAGATAGGCATCGAGTTCAGGCCGTTTTACCTCATTTACATTAATCTGCACTTCCATATTGGTAAGGGCTTTCACCTCTTCGCGCAATTGATCCACCTCACTGCCACCTTTCCCGATCACGATTCCCGGCCGGGAAGTATGGATAGTTAAAGTGATCTTCTTCGATGTCCGGTTTAATTCGATCCGGGAAATCCCGGCATTTGGCATCCGCTGACGGATATACTTCCGCAAAGTGATATCTTCATCCAGATTCTCTGCGAAATTTTTTTCATCGAACCAGTTGGACGACCAATTTCGAATGACGCCCAGCCGAAATCCGATGGGATGTGTTTTCTGACCCAATGGACCTCCCTGCCTGCTATTCGTTTTCGTTGATTAAGTCTGACACTACGACCGTCAGATGACTTGATCGCTTTCGTACCACAGTCGCCCTTCCCATCGCACGCGGACGATAGCGTTTTGCCGTGGGACCTTCGTTGACATAAATTTCTGTTACTACCAGCTCATCCGGATCAATCCCGGCGCCTTCATCGGTATTCATGAAGTTGGATACCGCGGACATCAAGGTTTTTTCTACCGTCGTCGCCGCTTTCTTCGGGGTAAAATGGAGAACATTCAACGCTTCATTCACCGGCTTTCCACGAATCATGTCCACTACCTGGCGGATCTTCCGGGCCGATTGTCGCACATATTTGGCTTTTGCAACTGCTTCCATGATTCTTCTTCCGATCCCCTGTTTATCGTTTAAGCCTTGCTGTCTTCTCTGCCCGGGCATGTCCACGAAACGTCCGGGTCGGCGCAAATTCTCCGAGTTTATGCCCGACCATATTTTCCGTAATATACACCGGAACGAACTTGTTGCCAGTGTGCACCGCAAATGTGTGGCCGACAAAGTCCGGCGTAATCATCGAAGCGCGTGCCCAGGTTTTAATCACCTGTTTTTTGTTTTGGCTATTCAACTCATCAACTTTTCGTTCCAGATTCGGGTCGACATAAGGGCCTTTTTTTAATGAGCGACTCATAATATCCTTATCTTCTCTTGTTGGTTGGTCTTCGCTTCACAATATAGCGATCCGATTCTTTCTTCTTTCGGGTCTTCTTCCCTTTGGTTTTCCGGCCCCAGGGACTGCGGGGATGACCGCCGCCATGGGTGTGACCTTCGCCGCCACCCATCGGATGATCGACCGGGTTCATCGCAACGCCCCGCACCTTGGGCCGCCGTCCTAACCAGCGGCTCCGTCCGGCTTTTCCCAATTTCACATTCTCATGTTCCTTATTCCCCACCTCTCCCAGGGTAGCACGACAATCCTGGAGGAACATCCGGCTTTCTCCGGAGGGCAGCTTCAACGTAACATACTTCCCTTCCTTGGCTGTAATCTGGGCCGAGGTGCCTGCGCTCCGGACTATCTGTCCGCCTTTCCCGGGCTTCAATTCCACATTATGGACCATGGCTCCCTGGGGAATACTTTTCAATGGGAGCGCGTTGCCCGGCTTCAGCGGAGCCTGCTCACCGGATATCACCTCGTCACCCACTCTCAATCCTTCCGGAGCAAGGATGTACCGCTTCTCTCCATCCAGATATTGCACCAAGGCAATTCTGGCTGATCGATTCGGATCATATTCAATGGAGGTCACCGTACCGGGGATATCATACTTGTTCCGCTTGAAATCAATAATTCGATACCGGCGCTTATGACCACCACCCCGCCGTCTGATCGTGATACGTCCTTTATGATTCCGTCCGCCGGATTTCGTGAGCGGCTCGAGCAAACTCTCTTCCGGTTTCGACTTAGTGATCTCGTAATAATTGCTCTTGGTGGTGAATCTCTGCCCGGCGGTAATCGGTTTTATTTTTTTTGTCGGCATAATATGCTATCTTGTTCTCTGGTTTAGAGTGAGACCCCTTCGCCCTGATACAGATCGATGGCCTGACCTTCTTCCAGGGTCACAATGGCTTTCTTCCAGTTTTTCCTTCGACCGAAGGTTCTAATCACATTTCCACCACTCCTGGTGGTCATACTTTTGGCTTTGCCGTTCATGTTCATGGTGGCAACTTTTTGCACATTCACACCAAACTTCTTCTCTACCGCCCGTTTGATTTCAATTTTGTTGGCATCGTGGCGCACCTCAAATCCGTACTTCCGCTCGGTTTCGCCCAGCTCAGTCAGTTTTTCCGTGAATAAAGGGCGCAGAATAATTGCACGTTTTTTCGCCATAATCTCAAATCCTTTAACTTTCGGTCTCAGAATTCAGGGAACCGGTTAATTGCTCCAGTCCTGATTCGGTGATGACCACTGCTTCGCAATCCAGGATATCATATGTGGAGGCATCCACTGCTTTTTTGATGTGCAGAGTGGGAATATTTCGCCCCGAGAGATACAGGTTCTTGTCGTATTCTCCGGTGAGCAATAATACTTTTTCCTCGCCTAATCCCATATCAGTCAAAATTGCTGCCATTTGTTTTGTCTTGGGATCTTCGAACTCGGGCGCGGCAATTACAAAGACCTGATTATCCGATGCCCGGTATGAAAATGCACTTCGGCGAGCGCCCCGTTTGGCCTTTTTGTTCATTCGCATTTTATATTTATGAGGCTTCGGAGGAAATATAGCGCCACCGCCCGCCCATAAGGGTGAGCGGATAGTCCCGGCCCGTGCTCGTCCCGTGCCCTTCTGGCGCCAGGGCTTTGTTCCGCCACCCCTGACCTCACTCCGCGTTTTGGCGGACTGGGTCCCGGATCTTCTGTTGGTCATCTCGGTTACCACAGCCTGATAAATGAGATGATCGTTCGGTTCGACCTTGAAAATTCCATCCGGCAGATCAACCTTTTTGCCAGCGCTGGTTCCATCTGCTTTAAATAATTCAGCCTTCATGAATGCCCTCAATCACGCTTTCCGTATCACTAAATAACCGTTTTTTGGCCCCGGAACGGACCCCTTCACCAGCAGCAAATTTTTCTCGGGATCGGTGGCAACCACAACCAGGGCTTTCTGTGTAACCTGCTTATTTCCATACTGACCGGGCATTCGCATCCCCGGAAACACACGAGAAGGG
>DATFLS010000601.1:0-6662 GCA_035267465.1 bacterium | reverse complement strand
GAGGCATTTTCGGGACGCTATTGATTCTTATATTCATATCCGCAGAGATTGTCTGACCACATAGAAACGAGATGGTCTTAGCGCATGAACAATCCACCGTTCACGTCAACTGTCTCCCCGGTGGTAAAATCATTTTCTATGAGGAACTTAATCGCACGGGCAATATGATGGGCCTGCCCGTTGCGTTTCAGGGGGGTGGATTCGGCAAACGCTTTCATGCGCTCGGTATCCGAGAACTTCTCATGGAACGGGGTTTCAATCACTCCGGGAGCGACGGCGTTCACCCTGATATCCGGGGCCAGCTCTTTGGCGAATCCCCGGGTGAAGGAATCCAGGGCTGACTTGGATGCCCCGTAGATGGTTGACGACGGCGAACCATGCCGCATGGCAATGGAAGTGAGATTAATAATATTGGGATCGGTGCCCTTCCGCAATAAAGGGATACACAGAGAAGTTAATTTCATGGCGGAAAACACGTTGAGACGGAAGGTCAGTTCCATCAGATCCCAGTCCATTTCATCAGCAAATTTCCGCTCGATTAAGCCGCCGGCATTATTGATCAGCACATCCAGGTGATCAAAATCGGCATCGATGAGATCGAACAAATCCAGCACCCCCTGTTCATTGGACAAATCTGCTCGCATCAGATGAGCGGTCCCGCCCTTCGCTTTGACCGCCTCCGCGACCTCTGCGGCAGCATCCTCGGAACTATTATAATGCACGATGATCCGGTTATCCGGAGCCAGTGTTCTGGCAGCTTCGGCTCCGATACCGGTGCTTGCTCCGGTGATGAGAATAATTTTCGACATACACAATCTCCTTCATATGGTTTTTGTTCGAATAATGGCCTCACTGAATTTCATTCTGCCTTCCGGAATGGTAATTTACAAACACCAGCTCTCATTTTCAGGGAGATTATCTCTCACGCAGAGCATCCCCTGGAATAAGCCATGCTGCAAATAACAGGGGATCAAAGGGCATACTTATGCTCTGTTTCTGCAGAACGCCAATGAAAAAATACGATCCGATGTGCCTCATCGCCTGAAACGCAGCGCCATCTTACTTGATTCCGCATTCCAGCGACACCCATCGAACGGATGGAAATTTCTCAGAGAAAAAATGGAATCACCGGATAGGCTGTGCATCTTGCCAGGGCTACTCATCAGTCGGTTTTCGGGAAGGTGTGGAGCGGCGCCGGAGGCGCTGCGTGTCGGATTCGGGTATGACCGTTTACGCACTATAATTCGTGGCATCACCAGGTTGCCTCATTTACAACGACCACAGATACGTCAGCTTCAGCTGGAGAGCACGGTCCCGGAAATTATCGAATCGATTGAGCAACGTGTTCCTGGTATCGCGATAAACAAGATAGACGTGACTCTTGGGTCGATAGATCCAATCAATAAGAAAGTACGTGGAGACCCGGTGGTCGGCATCATTCCACTGGAGGAAGGCCTTGGCAAATAGTTCGGTGCTGAATGAATAATTAAACCGGGAAGAGAGAATGTTGGCAGTGAGGTCACCGTTCTTCAAATCGAGGATATTATGGCTATACGAGAGATCAACGCTTAAATGTCTGTTGAATTTGGTGTCACCCGTCAGGCCGAATCCCTGGCTGAATCCATCGAACATCGGTCCCCATTCATAGCTGATACTCCCGGAAACCGGCCGGGACCGATAGGTATCCAGGGTGATGCGGTGGGTTCTGGTTCTGTAGTTTCCCTTATCGATCCGGATATCCCGGATGTAGTCATCGCCGGGCAGATGTTCATACTCCAGATCGGTTTCCAGACGCAGCATATCTTCACTGCTGCCGGTCACCCAGAATTCGAAATCGGCTTCCCTGGTTAACACGGTGTTATGATGGTCCGTGATGTACTCTATGCCGCTCATGAAGGCAATGCTTTTCAGATACCGGCTGTTAATCCAACGGGTTAAACTGAGGGCGCCCTCCGAATTCCGCAGATTCCCGCGTTCGACGAACCCCATCTCCGGATTGAACAGAGAGTCGATAAAGGCGTGTCTCAAGGACATATCCAGCCATTCGGTATTGACCACAAGGCCGGCATTCCCTGCCCAATTCCGGGTGGTGACTCCCGGCGAGTATGTCCGGGCGACGGCGCCGTTCACCATAAACTGGGGTGAAAAGGCAAAAAAGGCATCGGTACCGAACGCCCGGTTATATTCTTCCGGTCCGGAGTGTTTATTCAGCATCATAACGCCGATATTGGAATTGGTGAACAGGTCTCGTTTTAGTTTTACCGCCGTATAATTGGTAGACGGCACCACGGTGCCATCCCGCAGGGTGGACTGTTTGCTCTGTAAATTCATCCCCCCGATGGAGAAGTCACCCGCCCGGCCGGCCAGCTTGGCCCCACCGTACAACGGAATTCGCTCACCCTCTTCGATCCCGATGGTCCGCGAATTAAACAGTAAAAAATCCGAACCGCTGCGGATGCCCACCAGCGATCCGCCGGCCCGGGCACCGGTGCCAAATGTGAACAGCCCGGCGCTCTTCAGAAAAAATTCCCGCTTCTCGGGCAGGTTGATATTAAACCGGGTCAGGTTGACGATCTCCTCGTCCGTTTCCACCTGCGCAAAGTCGGTATTGTAGGTGAGATCGAAGGTCATCTGGGGGGTGATCTGGTAGCGCACGTCCAGTCCCCCGTCCCCCCGGGTGTGCTGTTCGTCAATCGGATCGTAAATGCGGGTATTCCCTCCTCGTGCATAGGGCTGCAATTCAAGATTCAGACCGGTCTCCGGGGGATGGATATTCACCAGATTCGCATACAGGGACCCTTTGAATTTTCCATTGTGACCCAACCCCCGCGGAATCGGCACCAGATAAGTCACTTCATTGCTGTACTTAATTTCCCGGGTGATATTCAGCCCCCATCGTACCTGGTCTCCTTCCCGGTACTTGAGCGATTTGAACGGGATGGCTAATTCAATCGCATATCCCCGATTATTAATGTGCGCTCTCGCATGCCACACACAATCCCAGCTCTGGTTTATATGGTTTCCCTCGTCCGAGATAATCGCATCGATCTTGGACCCTTGCGGCGTTGTTCCGAACGCATAACTGGTCCGGTAGTCACCAAAGGTATCGATGAGCAGCTCCAGGATATCATCAGTGCCGAACCCGCCATCACGACGCATAACGGATGCAAATATCTGATCCGGATCGTCGTAATATGCCTGCATGCCGAAATAGATAAATTCATTATCCTGCAGCACCATCACCCGGGTTTTTTCATTGGAGGGTTCCCGGTCGTGCGGTTCCTGCTGAAAGAAGTAACTTTCATAGGCGTCAGCCTGCTCCCACGCCGGGTCATCCAGCACACCATCGATGGTAAGGGGTTGAGTGATTTGCTTTACATAGATGGTAATGTCCGGACCCTCGAGGTGGGAACCGTCCCCGAACCAGACCTGATCCGTTGTTTCCTGCTGGGCCGGCAAAGGTTGCCAGGGAATGCATACACTTAACATGAGAAGGAGGGTTGTGAGACAAGATAACTCGTATCGATTCGGTGACTGAACAATTCGCATGCTCGCTCTTCCTGTGCGCCGTCGGATTTCACACTCCGTTTCTTGTTTCGGAGTATATACAAAGAAATAACAGAGAAAACCAGTGAAAATAGGTGAATCGAATCCCAGCGGATTATCCGGAACAGAGCATGACCGGGATATGAAGCAATCGTATAGGTGACTCCCGGAAGAGACGTCCCGATTTTTAAATCAACACGAAGATCACCTTGATTCAACCATACTCCGAAGCTTGTATCCTGAAAGTTTGTTGGTTATACTTTTTACTCGTTGACTGGGTAAGGAGAGCCCGAAAATCGGAATGCAACTGCGAATAAAATTGTGCTTATCACTTGGATTGTTATTACCGGCTTTCGTCCTTGCGACCGGATGCCGGAAAGGAGATACCGATATGTCTGATGCGTTCAACAGCATCACCGAAGAACAATTTACCAATCATATAACGACCCTTTCGTCAGATGAGTTCGAGGGACGTGGTCCCTCGTCTGCGGGCGAGGAGAAGACCCTGAACTATCTCCGGCAGCAATTCGCGGCGTTGGGTCTGCAGCCGGGCAACGGCGACAGTTTTCTGCAGGATGTTCCGCTGGTGCAATCCACTTCGAAGTACGATTCCGCGCTGCACATCCGGGGAGAGGAACAGTCGCTTGATCTGGAATACAAGGATGCGTTCATGGCAGTGACCCGCCGGATGGAGGAATCCGTTGCACTGCATCAATCGGAGTTAGTGTTCGCCGGATACGGCATCACCGCTCCGGAATACGACTGGTACGATTATCAGTATATCGATGTCCGGGGTAAAACGGTCGTTGTGTTAGTCAACGATCCGGGGTATGCCACCGAAGATCCGGACCTGTTCAACGGCAAAGCCATGACCTATTACGGACGCTGGACCTACAAGTATGAAGAAGCCGCCCGGCAGGGTGCGGCAGGCGTCATCATCGTCCACGAAACCGGACCGGCCGGTTATCCCTGGGAGGTGGTACGCAACTCGTGGTCGGGACCGCAGTTTTACCTGGAGGCTGCGGACAAGAACATGTCGCGATGCGCTGTTGAAGGCTGGATCACCACGGAAGCAGCCGGGGAGCTGTTCGCAGCGGCGGGCCTCGATTTTAAGGAGCAAAAACTGCGAGCCCTCGAAGAGAATTTCCAGGCAACGGCGCTTGGTCTCGAGGCTTCATTCTCCATCCGGAATTCCATAGAGAACTCCATGTCCCATAATTTTTTGGCGGTATGGCCGGGTACGGAGCGATCGGATGAGTTCATAATTTATACTGCTCACTGGGACCATTTCGGCATCGACGGTACCCAGGACGGAGATAAGATATTCAACGGCGCCCGGGATAACGCCACCGGAGTAGCGGCGCTATTGGAAATCGCCCGGGCGTTCACGCGCCTCCCGGAACCGCCGAAACGCTCCATCCTATTTCTGGCGGTGACCGCCGAAGAACGGGGTCTCCTGGGCTCCAAATATTACGGGACACACCCGGTTTATCCGCTGACAAAGACAGTCGCCGCTATCAATATGGATGCACTGAACATCTGGGGTCGGACGAAAGACGTCACGGTGGTAGGCTACGGTAATTCCGAGCTGGACGAGTACGTCCAGGCGGCAGCGGAAGAACAGGACCGTTACGTACGGCCGGATCCGGAACCGGAGAAAGGCGGCTATTACCGGTCGGATCATTTCAGTTTTGCCAGGCAGGGCGTTCCGGCGCTGGCCATGGATCACGGGGTGGATCATGTGGAAAAAGGTGAGGAATGGATGCGAGAGGAAATGGACGAATGGATTGAAGAAAACTATCACAAACCATCGGATGAATACCGTCCGGACGAATGGGATCTCTCAGGGGCCATAGAAGACATTCGCCTGTGGTTCGACATCGGGCATCGATTGAGTAATGATTCCGCCCTCCCTAACTGGCGTGAAGGGACCGAATTTAAAGCCCTGCGTGATTCGGCAATGGCGGAGGTCACCGAGTAAGTCCGGATCGTTCGGGGAAAAATATCAACAGATTCCGGAGAAGTAATGTCACGACCCCACAAGTAGAAGCGACATCAGCACTGCATCTCCCCGTACACCCCACCACAGCCTCGTTTGAAGTTTTTTCCGAAAAGACATATCTTTTATTTCAATTGAGAAAAGCAAGAATCCGGAGAACTCCGAGGCACTGCTTGATACAACCACAAAATTTACATCCCAATCCGGAAGTTTATGTGTGTCAACACAAATCATCCCTTATCGTTCGTAAATTTGACCTGATATGACTGAAGACGGCAGAAAACGAGTTATCATTGAAAACGTGAATCCCGAAATCGACGACGGAGTATTCCCTGTGAAGCGGGTGGCCGGTGAATCTGTCGAAGTTCGGGCGGACATTTTCGCCGACGGGCACGATCAGATTACTGCCGTCGTTCAGTATCAACAAATGGAAGACGAAGAATGGCATGAAGTACCGATGACTTTCTCGGTCAACGATCGCTGGGCAGCGGAATTCACCGTGGACTCGGTGGGGATGTACCGCTATACCATCGCTGCCTGGATCGATCACCTGAAAACCTGGCAGCAGGATTTGAAGAAGAAGTTCGATGCGGGACAGGATGTGACCGTGGATCTGCAAATCGGTGCGCAGCTGATTGAATCTGCCGCCACCCGCGCGTCCGGTATCGATGCGAATCTGCTCGCCGATTGGAGTGACCGGCTGGACTCGCCCGATTCACAGCCGGAGGTGGTGTCGCTGGCTCTGAGCGATGAACTGAGCAACCTCACCCGGCAATTCCCGGATCGAACTCTGGAAACCAGGTATGATAAAGAACTGCTGGTGAGCGTCGACAGAAAGAAAGCATTGTTCAGCACCTGGTATGAGTTCTTTCCCCGTTCGGCCGGCGAGGGGACTGATCATGGCACCTTCCGGGACGCGGAAGCGCTGCTCCCGGAAATCGCTGACATGGGATTCGACGTTGTCTATCTCCCTCCTGTTCACCCCATTGGCGAAACCAACCGCAAGGGCAAGAATAATTCGGTGACTGCTGAACCCGGCGATCCCGGCAGTCCCTGGGCTATAGGCGCCAAACAGGGTGGCCACAAGGCGATTCACCCGGAGCTGGGTGATATCAAA
>DATFLS010000600.1:0-6095 GCA_035267465.1 bacterium | reverse complement strand
ACGGGATTTTTTCGCACATCCCCGGACTCCGGATCGCATTTCCCTCCAACGCCGCCGATGCGAAGGGGTTATTGAAAGCGGCCATCCGGCATCCGGATCCGGTGATGTTTCTCGAGCAGAAAGGCATGTACCGGCAGCAATTTGCTGCAGCGCCGGAACCCGACGAAACGTATGTACTCCCGTTCGGGCATGCCCGGGTGGTGCGGGACGGCAGCGATCTGACCGTTGTCGCCTGGGGATCGCTGGTGCAAAAATCTGTGGAAGCAGCGCGCGAGCTGGAGGATGAAGGCACCTCTGTTGAAATTATCGACGTGCGAACCCTGAATCCGCTGGATACGGAAACCATATTTCAGTCCGTCCGTAAAACGAACAAGGTTCTTGTGGCGCACGAAGCCAACCTGACAGGAGGATTCGGCGGTGAACTCGCGTCCCGGATTGCGGACGAGTGCTTCATGTGGCTGGACGGACCGGTCCGGCGGCTCGCAGCCAAAGACAGTCATATTCCGTTCAGCTGGACGTTGGAACAGGAGGTTCTTCCGAGTACGAAAGATGTGAAAAATGCGGTGAAGGAATTAATTGCATTCTGATAGAAGGAATAATTATTCGTCCGGGAACAGTACCGGACATAGGATCCTGCAGTGATGAGTCAGTCGCAGCACGTGTGGCAATCATTGGAGAGGGTATCCCTCCAGAAGGGAAAAGCGGTCGAACCAAACGGGCTTGGAATTGATCATCTGAATAAGAGTTGAAAGACAGTGAGTGTCAGCGGCTCACAGAGAGGAAGATAAATGAGACAACAAGTCGTCATGCCACAGATGGGCGAGAGTATCGCCGAGGGCACGATTATCCAGTGGCATAAAAATCCGGGCGACAAGATCAAGAAAGATGAAATTCTGGTAGAGATTTCCACAGATAAGGTGGATTCGGAAATCCCGTCACCCTACGAAGGGGTGCTGGATGAGATCGCCGTCCGGGAAGGAGAGACTGTAGAGGTAGGAACTATCATCGCGTATATAGAGACTGAAGGCCGGCCTGAGAAGCGGGAACCGGTTACTGAGGCAGGTGAAGAAGCCGCCGAAGAGCAAGAGGAGGTCGACCGCTCGGACGGCCAACGTCAATCCACTCCGACCAGGGTTGAATCTCCTGAGCGGGCTCCGGAGCATTTTTATTCTCCGCTGGTGCAATCCATCGCCCGGAAGGAGAATGTGAGTCTGGAAGAACTCCAATCCATCACCGGCAGTGGGCTCGGCGGCCGGGTTCGCAAGCAGGATCTCCTGAAATATCTTGAGAAACGGAAGGAACGGGGACCGGAAAAAGGCGCGGAACCCATCACCTACGCCGGACCAATGGACGATGTGGAAGTGATACAGATGGATAATATGCGGCAGTCCATCGCCCGCCATATGCGAACCAGCCTGGATACCTCAGCGCATGTATACTCGTTGAGTGAAGTGGATATGTCGAAAGTGGCGGAGTTCCGGGAGAAGCACAAACCGGAATTTATGCGCGAGGAAGGCTTCAAACTGACGTACATGCCGTTTATCATCGATGCCACAATCAAGGCCCTGAAGGACTTTCCCCTGGTCAATGCGTCGGTCGATATCGAAAAGGGGCAGATTCTGCAGAAAAAGTTTATCAATATCGGCATCGCCGTCGCTATCGAAAACGGGTTAATCGTTCCGGTAATCAAAAACGCCGATGAGCGCAATTTCCTCGGTGTGGCAAGAGAAGCGTCGCGGCTGATTGTTAAGGCACGGGAGAAGTCGCTGGAACCGGATGACGTTCAGAATGGGACGTTTACCATAACGAATCCCGGCATTTTCGGCAATCTTTACGGGCTGCCGGTGATACACCAGCCGCAGGTTGCCATACTCGGCGTCGGCGCGATTAAGAAACGTCCGGTCGTGATAAATGATGCGATTGGCATTCGGCCCATGATGTATTTATCTTTGTCCTATGACCACCGGTTGGTTGACGGAGCGTTGGGCGGGCAGTTTCTGGAGCGAATCGTACAGTATCTGGAAGATTTTGACGGAAAGGGGTTATTGTAGGGAATGTCCATAGATGTGAAAGAATTTCCAACGATACGGCCTGATGAGTCGCCGAAACCCCCGTGGTTGAAAATCAGGCTTCATCGGAACCAGTCGTTTCAGAATATCAAGAAATTGATGACGGACAATGATCTGCATACGGTGTGCGAGGAAGCGCAGTGTCCCAATATCAATGAATGCTGGAACCGTGGGACGGCAACCTTCATGATTCTGGGCGATATTTGCACCCGCAGCTGCGGTTTCTGCGCCGTAAAAACCGGACGTCCGCCCCTGCTCGATCAGGAAGAGCCCAAGCGGGTGGTCGATGCCGCCCTCAAAATGCAGTTGAGCCATGTGGTGGTGACGTCGGTCAACCGGGATGAACGGGAAGACGGCGGAGCGCCGGTGTTTGCCGATACTATCCGCAGGCTCCGCGACGCCCTCCCCGATTGCACCGTCGAAGTATTGATCCCGGATTTTAAGGGCAACTGGGAGGCGCTGCAGACGGTCATCGATGCCCAGCCGGGTATTCTGAATCATAATCTGGAAACGGTCAAGCGGATCTACCGCCGGGTCAGACCGCAGGCGAAGTATCCACGATCTCTGGAACTGCTCTATCGGGCGAAGCAGGAAGGGATGCACACTAAAAGCGGCATTATGGTCGGTATCGGAGAAGAAACCCACGAAGTGGTCCGGCTGATGCAGGATCTCAGAGAGATGAACGTGGATATTATGACCATCGGCCAGTACCTGCGGCCCAGCAAGAACCATTTACCGGTAGAGCGGTACGTGCACCCGGATGAATTCGACTACTATCGTGAGATCGGGCTTCGGATGGGATTCAGGGTGGTGGAATCCGGTCCGCTGGTACGCAGCTCTTATCATGCTGATGAAGCAGCAACCGGTGTCTTGAACTAATCCAGGAGACATTTGTAAAGTGCAATTGCATTTCAGTGATCGACGAGTTATATTTATCCATAAAAGTGATAGCAATGGTGATCTTACTGTGTGCGGAACACAACAGAGGCAGAAAGCGAAACAGGCGTTATCACAGAGATGTTTGAAATGATTGATGTGCCGGGAGTTTCCTGGCAGGATCAGAGCCAGAGAGGGACAGAAAGGAGAAAATAAACATGGTCTCACTCAGTGAACGTGCCGAAAATAAGCTGCGGAATTTAATAAAAGAACAGGGAAGAGAAGGCTACGGACTGCGGGTGTACATCCAGGGTGGCGGTTGCTCAGGTATGTCGTATGGGATGGAATTTGATGACGCAGTCCAATACGGAGACGAGGTCTGGGAGAAGGACGGTGTTCAGTTGATCATCGATAAATTTTCGCTCAAGTATATTGACGGCTCGGAAATCGACTATGTTGATGAAGGATTGATGGGCGGGTCTTTCCAGGTGAAGAATCCCCAGGCGAAAGCCACCTGCGGATGCGGCCAATCATTTAAAGCCTAGCCTGTCCGGAGAGCGAGTGTCGTCAGCGCAGCAGAAAACCCGGTGGATTGTCCATGGTGCTATCGTTCTTGCGGGCATTATTATCGTAGCGGCGAATTTTGGCACTGAAATATTCAGCGTCGGCGGGGGCCAACAGGAAACGATCGACAGAGAAGCACTGGCAAAGGTCGCACCGGCGATGACTGACAGGGCGTATCATCGCAATTATGAATCCGAGCAGCAATGCATTACCTGTCATACCCAGCAAGTGCTCAATGCACCACAGATTCCGCATGAACCGCGTGCCCGTTGCGCGGAGTGCCATCAAATAGCCACCTGATACCATCATTTCTGATTTTATATTTAGGCCATCTCTCGTATCTTAGTACAACATGGAGATAGATTTTTCACAGATTCTCCGGCGGGATCCTCTTCCGTATTTGTTGAAGCATATGCCGCCACACATCCGGTACTATCTGTACATCCACGTTTTTGAAAAACCGGAGGAGTTCTCCTCCATGGAAGATGTGAAGAAGCAATGTCAGCAAAGTGGTGAATTCCGGAAACTGCTGCGCCGGCAGGACAACGACGGCTTATGGCCGCCTCGCCGAAATTTCCGGCAGGAGAAACAACAATACGGCATCCAGTTCTTTTCACAGGTTCTTGCGCTTCATCACCTGCTCGATTTGGGCGCTACCAGGGATTTGCCGGAGATCCGGCAGGGAATAGTGGCCTTGATGAAAATGCAGCGGGAGGATGGAAAATTTCCGCTCTTCTATCAACACCAGGGATACGCTCTGTGGGTGCTGATGCGATATGGCATGCAGGGCAATCCGTTCGTTGATCGCGGTCTGCGGTGGCTGCTTCGGCGTCAGCGGGATGATGGCGGTTGGCTCCATACGGTACAGATCCCGAAGGATCATGACCAGGAGGATCATCCCAGCTGCATCTGGACGACCTGCCACGTTGTCTGGCCCATGGTTCAACACAATGTGTATTACAAAGATGAGCGAGTAGTGCGAGGAATTGACTATCTCCTTGATAATTATCTCGAACCGAATTACACGAATTTTTTCCATCCCGGTGATGCCTGGAATTACCTGTATGTTGGCCATGACGAAACCGGCTGCTTCCGGGGCGGCACATTGAAAGTAGTCGAGATTGCAGTGGCGGCGGGGTTTGACAGGACGCATAAAGTAATAAAAAAAGCGGCAAACTGGCTGCGGGATCAGCAGCTGGAAAATGGTTTGTTCCCGGCAGTCGCCGGTAAAGATACGCAGGGAGATTATATGGTGACCGTCCGGATACTCAATGTGTTAAAAAATCTTTATCCGGAGACCGTCGTATTGACCTGATATTGGGAAGTGCGACCACTCTGCCACTATTACGGTACAGTTACGTTCATCCAATCTTGTAGGTACTGACATTTAAGCAAACAGTAAGGACAAACTCGGCATATTTGTCATGTGCGGGGTGTGGATTTGTAACAAACCGGAGCATTTACTAAAGGATTTTTTTGTGGCATGATGGTTGTATGTACTATATTATCTGAATGAAAACAAGGTAAGGAGGTTCTGATTGACTGATTTAACCGAAAAAACCAAAGATGTCTCCCTGGAAAACCTGTATGACGAGGATGGTACAATCTCTCTCCCGATTATGCCACTACGGAACACGGTATTATTTCCGCAGCAGGTCATCCCGATATATATTGGTCGCGAACGCTCGCTCAATCTGATTAACGACTTGCCCAAGGATAAGCGGTTTATCGGCGTGGTTGCCCAGCGGGAAGGATCCGTAGAAGAACCTGTTGCGGACGATTTGTATACGTCCGGGACGCTCGCGCAGGTGCTGAAAGTGTTCGATATGCCGGACGGCAGTAAAAGTGCTATCGTCCAGGGCATCGACCGTATGCGCATACAGACCTGGATAACGAATGAACCCTATTTCAGGGCGATTGTGGAAAAGGTTGAAGAAGTCCAGGAAGAAGACATCGAGATTGACGCACTCCAATCGAATTTGCGCAACATTTATAACAAACTCATTAAGCTGGCCCCCTACCTCACGGAAGAGCACCAGAGTATGCTTTCCAATATTCAGAGTCCGGCAAGGTTGGTGGATCGCGCGGTTGGCAATCTGAACATCGGGAATGCGGAGAAACAGGAAATCCTGGAGGAGCTCAACGTTCAGAAACGGCTGGAAAAGTCCACCGTCCTCATCAATCGTGAAATTCAGCGACTGGAGCTGGGTGAAAAAATTCAATCCGAGGTGCAGGGGGAAATCTCCAAAACGCAGCGCGAGTATTATCTCCGGGAACAGCTGAAAGCCATTAAAAAGGAACTCGGCGAAGATGATCAAACCCTGGAGATCAAAGAAATTGAGGAAAAAATCGAGCAGGCGGGCCTTCCGGAGGAAGCCAGAAAAGTTGCCGAGAAGGAGTTGAACCGGCTGGAAAAGATCCCGCCGTCCTCACCGGAATACACGGTGAGCCGGACCTATCTCGACTGGATCGTGGAGCTGCCGTGGAGCAAGTCGAGCCAGGATTCCATGGATGTGAAGCGGGCGAAGGAAATCCTGGATGAAGATCATTACGGACTGGAGAAGGTGAAGACCAGGATTCTGGAAT
>DATFLS010000599.1:0-6853 GCA_035267465.1 bacterium | reverse complement strand
AATTCGGCGGACCGGGGAATTAACGGGTGTGACACAAGAAAAAATGACCGTGGCGAACTCACCCACTTATTCCTGGGAATCCTGCCGATTATTGCCTTTGAACGTATCGGATTCACGGCGACTCCCGCCTTCCATTCCCTGCTCATGATCCTCGCTGTGGTGATCTTCGTTGGAGCACTGGTTTTCTATCCTGCAGCGGCAATTATCCGCCGGCGACATCACCTTCGGTTGATCCCCGTTATTCATATTCCGCCCGCAGCCCGCATCATCCTCTGGATTACCGCCCTGCTCTATCTGGTATTTGCGGTGGGATTTTCTCTCGGCCTCAGTGATCCTATGGAATTCGCCTCTGGAGTGCCATCGGGATTAAACATCATGCTGATTATTCCTTTGATAGCGATCCCGTTTACGCTGTCGTCGTTTATCTACACAGTGGTGATCTGGCGGAATGCCCAGGGAAGCGTCTGGGGTCGCCTGGTTTACAACCTGACCACTCTCCTCTTTGTCACCGCTTTATGGCAACTGTACTACTGGAATCTGCTGGGATTTCAAAACTGATCTTTGCGCCTGTCTAATGGGGACATGCAGGGTATCATAACTCTAAATTAATAGTACGTTCATTCCTCCTGAACATTCTACATATTTTAATATATATCCAATTTCTATCCCTTCATCAGTGAGAATTTCCCGGCAAATCGGGGCAGGCTGCGTACATTCGTGGTTCATTGAGTGGTCGGTTCACTGGAATTGAACCCTGAGGATCCGGCGGCGGACAGATCACCACACCGCCGGATACCTCCTGGGGGAGGGGGCAGAGCCGGCGGTGTGTTCCTGGGAGGGCATCCCGGGAAAATTTTCATGCTTTTTCTGGTCCGGTCATTTTTCCGTACTGAAAGTTCATCTACCTGATCACAAATGTATTCTGCGGTGCTCAGGATTATTTAAATGTCTTGCTCGAAAGGTTTGACAGTATGATTCCCCACCATCTCCAGTGCAGTGGGTGGCTGATATCAGCCACCCACTAGTCACTCATCACACGATAGGAGAACGATACCTCCGGGAAAAGAGTGCTCTGAGAAAACCCGTGCCATCCCCGGAGGAGCGGTTGAGACCATCATACCGGTCTGCAATCCATGACCTGCCGATTTAGTAAACAGTCGGGCAGTCAATTTAAGTTATTTCAAATATAGTGCCATGAAGTTTAACTGACTCTTCTCATGGGCATAACCTATTAAAATTATAACAGTTTGGACAACATTAAACCGTGATCGGCAATATCCGGCAACAAGATAATACGTGGCTAAATTTAGCCGGTTTTTATCACATCTGGCTGAATTCAGCCACTAAGGGTGCTCCATGACCTCCGTGATTCAGCAACGGAGATATAAATTCCTCATCCCTCCAGTGGCAGGAGTTCAATTTTTCTGAACTGGGTCGGATGACTCTCGGCCTGCAGGGAGATGGTACCGCCGGACACCATTATTGGTTTGCCGGCCTGCAGGAGTTTTTTGGCGTTATCATCCTCCTCGTCCAGCTGGGGCTCCGAATAAGTCAGAACGGTGTCACCTTCCACGATATGCCTGATGACGGAATTTCCGTGCACCTCCACCTCAACAGTCACCCACTGATCGCCGTGGTAGGTCTCGGAATCGGAATCATTACAGTGCTGGGTCACCAGTTCTCCATCCATTACGATGTGGGTTCCCGGTGAACAGACATTCGCCGTGGGCCGGGGATTGGTGCCGTCGCCTCCCAGCAGCTGTACTTCCACAGAGACGGGAAACTGCTGATCCAGGCCCATGCTTTCCGGCGTCTGGCCGTGGATCATAATTCCATTGTTTCGGACACCCCAGCCCGGTCCTCCGGGGACCTGCTCCCCGATGAACCGGTATTCCACCCGGAGCCGGTAATGCGAGAACTCCTCGGTGTAAAAAATGTGCCCGAACCGGCCGGCAAAGTTCTCGTACTGATCATAGGACACGGTCAGATAGCCGTCTTCCACCCGGAAGGTGTTCCCGAAGTTCTCACCAACCTCATAGCCGGTGATTTTCACTGTCCATCCGGACAGATCCTTTCCGTTAAATAGCTGAATCCATTCCTCTTCCTGGGAACCCGCGCAGCTGTGTACTGTTATAGCCGCCAGAAGAAGCAGAATACCGGCCAGACTCATCCGACTGCTCATCATAGAGATCCTCCGTTCCGTTCTGATGTAGTTGTTCACACATTTCCGGGCCGTCCCGTTTCTCTTCAGCCAATACCAAACAACGTGGAAATCCCGGAAATCGAGTGCAGATTACAGAATTTTCAACAAAGAATTTAATAGCTATCGTCCCGCCATCAAAACATAGAAACCCATAATCTTCCGGGTCAGCTGAATATTTGATACTCTGACTGATCACTGCAGAAAAAGTCCGGAACAACCCCGATTTTATCGATCGACGAGCAGGGTCTTCTTGCTTGAGTGAGTTCTGCTTTTATTCGCGGGTATACCTGATTACATTTTTCTGCTTATTCCAATGAATGAAATTGCAGACACATCTCGAAGGATGGATTCGATGCGCAATACTTTCTTTCGCCTGAGTGCTGCTCCACTCATCTTAGCGTTGGTCATACTCTTCACCTCTCACCTGGCCGGCCAATCGCAGGCCCATGTTGACGAACCATTTCTGCAGGAGGTCGTCCGGCAATACCGCCTGCCGCCAGATCACGACAGCGACCTCCGGCAGGTCCGGAGTAACCGGAACGGCAATATCATTGTGCACTCTTCCCGTGGCCTGCTGCAGCCATACCAGGGACGGTTGGTTCCCTATCGCCATCACCGGCCGCTGACCGATATGAACATCCACGCGCTTGAAACCTGTCACTCCGAATTTGTCTACCTGACCGACAATGCCATACTCAGCAACGCCTGGGCCGGCAACTTCTACATCGATCACTCCTATCCCGAAGTGACCGCTTTTTCCATGGGCGATTCCATGGAGTGCCTGGTTGCTGCCCCCTCCGGTTTGGCGTATTTCATCAATGGCGAACAAGCGTGGTCGGTCCTAATGGAAAATCAGCGGATGCGCCGCACGATCTATGATAAGCGACACCGCCGGTTTCTGGTGCTTGCCAGTGATGGAGTGTACCAATTCAGTCCGGAGACCAAAGAATTTTCCATGATTTACCCCCAGGGAGATGGTACTGCGCTGGCGCTGACGGATTCCGGGACAACCCTCATCGTCGGAACACGCACGGGTTACCTGCAGCTGAATAACAAAAACCCATCACAGGCGACCCCATTGATCACCAACCTTCCCTGGCCGGAGATCACCTGTATACGAACCATTAATGGGGCTCTCTGGTTCGGAACCACCCGGGGAACCTTCACTTCGAACCCGGCTGGTGGATTTAAATATTACGCATCCCGGCGATGGCTTCCGGACGACCGGGTGGTGGACATCGCACCCGGTCCGGATAACAGCGTCCTCATCCTCACCGAAACCGGGCTGTCGCACCTCCGGTTCGAACGGATGACCCTGTCGGAAAAAGCCCGGCACTTCGAGCAGATCACCCGCCAGCATCACGTTCGCTACGGCTTCAACAGTAAATTGTCCCTGTCCGAACCGGGCAACCTCTCCACCGGCGTCCTGGAGGATCAGGATAACGACGGTCTGTGGACGTCCATGTATCTGGCGGCCGAACTGTTTCGGTATGCTGTGACCGAATCCGGGGAAGCATTGCAAAACTGTTACCAGGCGTTTGAAGCGCTGGAACGGCTGGAAACCATTACTCCCATGGATGGATTTCCCGCCAGAGCTCTCGAGCGGTCCGGCTATTTCGTCGCCGATCCGGACCGATGGCAGCCGGCGGGCGGCCATCGCTGGGATTGGAAAGCCACTACCAGCAGCGACGAAATCGTGGGACATTTCTTCGCCGTTGGCCTGTTCGCTGAAATTGTCCCGGATACCGCGATGCAACAGCGGGCGGTGGATCTCCTGGACCGCATCATGGGTCACATCGTTCACAACGACTGGTATCTGATAGATTACGACGGAGAGCCCACCCGGTGGGGCCGGTGGCATCCGGAGTACGTGAATCAATTTCCCCGGGCCGTCGGTGACCGGAGATTGAACTCCATTGAAATCATCGCCTTTTTGCAGACAGCCTACCACTTCACCGGGAAGGAACTCTATAGAGCAAGCGCTTACCAGCTGATGGAGGAGTACGGCTATCTCGAGAATATCATGACTCCCATCACCGACATCGGCCGGGTGGAGGGGATCAATTTGTCGGACAGCTGGAACCACTCGGACGACGAACTGGCGTTCCTGAGCTACTGGAACCTGTATCGCTATGCGTTCACCGACAATCTCCGAGGTCAATATGCCGCAGCGATCAACGATCACTGGGAGATTGAACGCCCGGAGAAAAATCCGCTGTGGAGCTTCATCTATGGCGCCACCGGGGCGGAAGATTTTGGTCTGCAGGCAGCCGTCTGGTTCCTGCAGGAATTTCCCCTGGATATGATCGACTGGACGGTTCGGAACAGCCACCGGCAGGACATCACCCGACTGGAACCCAATTTTCGCAACCAGACCATCGCAGAGGTGCTGCCCCCGGACGAGCGGCCGCTCTCCAAGTTTAACGGGAATGCATTCCGGCTGGATGGCGGCAGCGATGGAGGGAGAGAATACAGCGGAGATATCTATCTGCTGCCCTACTGGATGGGACGATATCTGGAGTTTCTCGAGTAGGTGCGACCGGCGACAGATTGCTGCGAGATATCGTGAACCCCCTGCCGGTATCCCGCAGGAATCCAAACTTTTAATTCGCATCTGATGATTATATTCCGAGAGTAATGTCAGCTAGCTTACTTTTTCGTTCCCTAGGGATGATGTTAGATTTAGACACCATGAATATTTGAATCCCCTAAAAAATACTTGACGGGATTGTAAAATTGATGACTTTTTTGGGATGAATTCATTTGTGAAAATCCCCAGATGAATCGGACCAAACTGTATTTATTCGATATTAATAGTGGTCCCATCAATGTGAAAAATGAACACATAATACTGGAGATTACCAGTGGAAAGGGCTGCTCTATAAATGCGGGGGCTGTTGTGAACGAGACAACCAGAGAACATTCCGGCTGGTGTCGGGGATGTTCTTCCGGGTAACCTCACCGGACCAAAACTGCAATATGTAGTAAAGTTTTGCAAATAATGACCGATATTACATCATAATACCACAGAGAATTCAGTATTCGGTCCGACCGGGTGCCTATCGAAACAGATTTGTAGTTTTTCATCGCGTGGAATTGACAACGGTCATGGAACCCTGTACGCAGGGTAAAGTTAACACTAAAACAACCTCGAAAAGAGGAGAACCTATAGATAGCCACCACCTTGGCAAACTCCATACAGAATCAGAGTTGCGAGTTTTAGCAGTTGCACGGTGTGTCCGTTCTCGCGGATATGACCGTGTCAGAGAATCAGCCTCTGACATCCAGGAGACAGGCATATGGAAATTGAGTCCCGAGAACCGGAATCATTCAAAGACTGCGCTGCTTGCGGTATGGAATGGCAGACCCGACAAGAGTTTCTTGAAGATCCCGAGATCACACTGGTTGGCTACCAGGCCCATTTTGAGGAACTAAGCGCCGGCTTATTCTTGTTCAATCACTGTTGTGGGAATACGCTGGCATTACTCATTGCCGACTTCGCCGATTTTCACTCCGGCTCGATCTTCACAGAAAAGAAACATAACTCTGACGAGTGTCCCGGCTACTGTCTGCATGAAGAAGATCTCCAGCCCTGCCCGATAAAATGTGAGTGCAGCTACATACGCGATATCATGCAGATGATTACCCGCTGGCCCAAAAGAGAACCACAAGAAGAGTAGGGAGTTTACAAATGCTGACAAGTTCTGACAAGAAAAAACTTTCGCGTCGTCATTGCTCGTGAGCACTTGTAAGCACTTGTGAGCACTTGTAAACGGTTATTTCAGCTGACTTCAAAATGGTAGACATACCAGGGACCGGTGTGGCCGTCGTATATCAGGCCTTCCCGTTGCGGGCGACATTCACACTCTTCGGCGAATCTGAATTTGGCCTTTTGCGCGGCACGGTACATGGAATACTCACCCAGAATCTCCCAATTGGCGAATCCCGCATACTGCTCTTTCAACTGCTCTTTTTTCTCCGAGGGATCCCGGGTCACCCCGATTCCACATTTCATGCGTCCCTCCGATAACAATTTCATTTACCATCTATATTTATGGTAGGTAACCTGACAGATGATGTAAAGTGGATGGGATAATCACTGCAATCAGCGCGAGAATTCCGGTGAGAAACGTTCTCCCTGAAGGCCGGAGCTATCGCAGCGCCGGCGTTTACGCCGGGACCGTGAACACGGCCTTCCTCACTTTCTTCCCTGGCCCCTTCCGTTCAAAGTGCTTCGAGATCGACGGCTCCCGGAAGAAGGCTCTACCATTCCAACCGACTGATTGTTTAACCGGAAAAATTTGGTTCGTAAACGGGGAGGAGCGCTCATTCCGTCCCGCCTGAACTACGGCAGGCATTCGGTCGGGATGACTTCTGGGAAAGAATGGGTGTCCGTCAGGAGCCGGGAGTTTGCCTGGATTCTGTGCTGGTTTACAAACGGAGCATATCCGGGCATTCAAACTGTTTGTGGGGGAGGGCCCGGAAATCGGTAGTACTCCATTTTTCCCGTGTGAATCTCCCAACGGGTTCCCCATGGGACGTGTGCTATTCCCCGATTCACGACATCCAGGGCCGGGACCGGTTCAGGTCGTCCGCCAGGGTATTTTTTGCGATGATCACGTCTTCCCGCACCTGAAAGTCGAACATGCC
>DATFLS010000598.1:0-8681 GCA_035267465.1 bacterium | reverse complement strand
TACCAGGTGAATAAGGCGACTTTAATCGAACGGATTGCACATCTGGTGCGGACGGATCGGGTTACCGGGATCTCCGATGTCCGTGATGAATCCGATAAAGAGGGTATCCGGATCGTGATCGAGTTGAAGCGTGACGAGGTGGCCCAGGTTGTGCTGAATCAGCTGTTTAAACATACCCAGATGCAGGAAACATTCGGGGTGATCGGGATCGCCCTGGTCGAGGGAATTCCCCGGGTGCTGACTCTGAAAGAAATGCTGCAGCACTTTATCGACTTTCGCCACGAAATTGTGGTAAAGCGAACTGAGTACGACCTGCGAAAAGCCTGGGAGCGCGCTCATATCCTGGAAGGATATAAAGTTGCGCTGGATAACCTGGATGAAGTTATCCGGATAATTCGCGGGTCGGATAGTCCGTCGGATGCCAAGGAACGATTGATGCAGCGATTCGATTTCTCGGATACCCAGGCCCAGGCCATTCTTGATATGCGGCTCTCCCGGCTGACCAGCATGGAAATCCGGAAGGTTATCGAAGAGTACAAAGAGACCCTCCAGTTGATCGAGAAACTGGAAGGGATTCTTGCCAGCAGACCCCAACGGATGGAGATTATCAAGGAGGAATTACTGTCACTGAAGGAACAATACGGAGACGAGCGGCGCACGGAAATTATTGAAGATGCGGAAGAGTTCTCCATCGAGGATATGATCGCCGAGGAAGATATGGTGGTGACCGTGACCCATTCCGGGTATATCAAGCGCAGTCCGGTGAGCACGTTTCGTCGCCAGCGGCGCGGTGGACGAGGATTGCAGGGGGCGGGTACCAGGGAGGATGATTTTGTCGAGCATCTGTTTATCGCTTCCACCCATGATTATATGCTCTTTTTCACCGAGCTCGGCATGGTACACTGGCTAAAAGTGCATGAGATCCCCCAGGCCGGTCGTTCCTCGCGTGGGCGGGCCATCGTAAATATCCTGCAGCTCCAGGAGGGTGATAATGTGTCCGCCTTCCTGAATGTGAAAGAGTTTACGGAAGATGATTATGTGACGATGAGTACGAGAAGTGGCCTGGTGAAGAAAACCGAGTTATCGGCCTATGCCAATCCCCAGCGGGGAGGTATCTATGCTATTGATATCAAGGAGGGGGATCGATTGATCGACGTCAGTCTCACGGACAGTTCAAACGACATCATCCTGGGGACGAAGAACGGGAAATCCATACGGTTCAACGAGAGCGATGTCCGGCCAACCGGGAGGCGAACGCAGGGCGTGAGAGGCGTCACCCTGACAAGCGAGGAAGATGAAGTGGTGGGAATGGTGATCGTGAGGCGAGAAGGCACGGTGCTGGCCGTGTCGGAAAATGGATACGGAAAGCGGACCGATATACTGAATTATCCGATCCAGCGACGCGCAGGAAAAGGCGTCATCACCATGAAAACCTCCGAGAAAATCGGGAAGGTGATCGCCCTGAAAGAAGTTGTCGATAATGATGATTTGATGATTATTACCCAGAAAGGCGTGCTGATTCGTCAGCCGGTCAAAAATATTTCTACCATTGGAAGAAATACCCAGGGCGTCAAACTCATCCGGCTGGATGACGGCGACTGTATTGCAGCCGTGACCAGGGTGGTGGAGAATGAAGATGAATCGAAGGAATAGAGGATGGGCCGGTGTCCCGGTAATCTGAGACAGATTGAGGTGTCCTGCCATGAATAACTATGGGACCCTGTATGATCCGGACTGGGACAGGTGGAATGACCCGGAGGTGTCCCTGCACAATTCTTTTCACTTGCTTTAGGAGACCGGAGCCAATACTTTGAAATCCTTGGAGAAACAACGGACCATAGAGCAGCGGCTTACAGAATTACAGGAACGGATGGAATCTGCCGCTGCCAGGACAGGACGCTCCGGGAGTGACATCGAAGTAATAGCGGTGACCAAAACTCATCCTGTGGACACGGTCCTTGAAGCGATTGAATGCGGAATCACTCACTTCGCGGAAAACAGGGTTCAGGAGGCGGAAGAGAAAATTCCGCAGCTCGGGGCACAGGACGTCACCTGGCATATGGTGGGGCATCTGCAGCGCAACAAAGCGAAAGACGCTCTCGGGTTGTTTCATCGTTTGCACAGCCTTGACAGCAAGCGGCTGGCACGCCGCATCCAGCTGCAACTGGAGAAACTCGATATGACCTCATATCCGGCTTATGTCCAGGTAAACACATCCGGTGAGAAAAGTAAATATGGCATTCTTCCCGATGCGTTGGCCCCGTTACTGGATCTCATCGCCAGGGAATGTCCCCGTATCCGAGTCGAGGGCTTAATGACGATTGCGCCGTACGTGGACGACGAGGCTATTTTGAGAAAGACCTTTCGGGGACTCAGGGAACTCCGGGAGACCACCGAGGTGTGTGAATATCACAACGTGGAACTGCGAGATCTTTCCATGGGCATGACCAATGACTATGAAATCGCTATCGAAGAAGGTGCCACACATCTTCGGATCGGGCGGGCAATTTTTGGAAAACGTCGGAGCAGATAATGTTTATCATCGGAAATCTTCTTATCGCTATTGCCAAAATCCTGGAAATTGCAATCAATGTATACTACTGGTTGTTGATAATCCGGGTGATTCTCTCCTGGATTCCGGTCAATCGGAATCATCAGCTGATCATTCTTCTGGAAAATCTGACCGATCCGGTACTCAATCTGGTGAAGCGGTATATCCCGATATTTCGCAGTCACCGATCCATGGGATTTGATTTTACTCCATTAGTCGTGTTGGTTGCCTTATATTTCATCGATATCTTTTTAGTGCAATCACTATTTGATCTTGGCAATGCATTAGTATCATAAAGGAGCAGAAAACGTGAAGATCGCACCGGTAGAAATAAGAAAATATGAGTTCAAGCGCACGTTCAGGGGGTATGATCCGGATGAAGTGCGCTATTTTTTAGAGATGGTGGCCGATGAACTGGAAGCACTCAACCGGGAGAAACATGAACTGCAGTCGAAATTAGAGCAGGATAAGTCCCAGCTGGAAGAATACCGGCAGATTGAAAAATCGATGCAGGATGCGCTCATCGTGGCGAAAGAGACTTCCGACAAATCGCTGGCCAATTCGAAGAAAGAATCCAAACTTATCATTGCAGATGCGGAAGCCAAAGCGGACCGGATTATAGAAAATGCCAGAAAAGAGGCCAGCAAGATCAAGCAGGAAATTGCTCAGCTGTGTATTCAACGGGACACTTTTATTGTGAAACTCAAAAATCTACTGCGTTCCGAATTCGAGCTGTTGGATGCTTTGAGCGAAGAAGACGAAGAGATCGAAGACATCGATTTTGAGGAAATCGCCGGGGATCAGTTTGACGTCGAAAAATTGAAAGAGGAAATCCGGAAATTAAATAACGATATCTACGAAGGCGTGAAGGAAGAGGAAGCCCCCGAGGAATCTCCCAAGGATTTCGTCGATAAAGATTCACCGGAATAGTTCAGGACGCGTTTCACCGATTTGGATGTCCCCGCCTCGTTCACTCATTATCTGCATTCCAACCCTCCCACCGGACTCATTATACTGTCCGCTTCCCTGTGGCCATTGGTGTATCGTCTGAATATCACACGGGAATGGAAGTTCCCTTACCAGCAACAGGTTGTAACCATAGAACACAGCCGGATCGCCCATGGCGTGATTCAGGGAAGATCGGTACTTCTCGCCAGGGCAGTTCATACCGGGGATGTAAAAACAGCAATATCTTCAGGGATGTTTGTTCTCGATATTGCCAGGGAGGTCGATGTATCCCGGTGCGTCCTAATTGGAACGGCGGACGTGGAGCCACCGGAGACGGCGGATTTTGGCATGGTGACAGATCATGTGAATTTATTCGGCAGTAACCCCTTGATCTATGAAGACCAGCGAAATACGGCCTCCAGATTTCCGGATATGACCGACGTGTACAGTGATGAGATGCAGGAACAGTTGGTGGGTAGTGTCAGAAGTATTTCGTCGCAAAAAATTCTGCAGGGCGTTTTAGTCGGGGTGGAGGAGAGGGCCAGGTTAAACCCGGCACAAATGGCTGCCCTGAAAAGAGTGGGGCGATGCTTTTTTTGTCCCGACTTGGTGTATGAGGCAATTGCTGCTCATGGAAGCGGGATGGAACTTGGGTGTGTACTCCACCTGAGAGCAGCGCCGGAATTGTCCATCAGTTCTGATATGGCGGCTGCGCTTATGCAACTGCTGTCTGATATCGCAGAGGGGATTTTTTCCTGAAAAAGTGCTTGAGTTTTACAAAGGTATTAAATATCCTGTAAGCAGCTGGTAATTGTTTTTACAGCTTCATACCTCTGGTTATATTACGTTCGAATCGAACGTTCAGAAATATCAAACAACGGGAGGACAGTATGGCGTACTCAAGAGGTAGCGCTAATCGTGTTATATTGGTAGGGCATGTTGGTGCGGATCCGGAAGTTCGGTATACCCCGTCCGGGGTAGCGGTAGCGAATTTCAATCTGGCGACCAACGAGACCTGGACGGATAACGACGGGAATCGCCAGGAGCGGACGGACTGGCATCGGGTGGTTGCCTGGCGACAGCTGGCAGAACTCTGCGAGAAATTTGTAGATAAGGGCACCCTGGTGTATATTGAGGGGAAGCTGCAAACCCGGAGTTGGGAAGATCGAAATGGAGTGAAGCGATATACCACAGAAGTCGTGGCTGATTCGCTGACAATGTTGGGTGGCCGGGGACAAGCCGCCGAACCGGCACCCCAGGAAGATCGGGATGCCATGCAGCCGGAACCGGATGAAGATATGGATGATTTACCTTTTTAGTGACAGGACGTATTCTTCCTGACAGGGTGCTCACTCCAGGCTGGACGGTGACGATCGAAAGTAGCTAACCGAGGTGGAACATTGTGATTTTTCGCGTAAAAGGAATCTGGCGCGGGCTTACCTGGGGGTGTGCATTGGCCGGGCGGCCCTCAGTGCAACTGGCGCTGATGGATAAATACGATCTGGAACGCGATTCCCCGAAAGGACTCGATCTGCATTTCGATGATCTCATCGAGATCATCGCAGAACCACTTCGCAAACTACAGATCATTCAGATTCACGCAGTGACGTTTCACCCGAATGGATCAGTGAAGCGGATCGGCGATCCCTCATACCAGGATAAAATGTTTCCTCTGGTGACACATCTGTTGGAACAGATCGAACATCGGGTGATACTCCACTTCAATAATCAAACAGATATTTCTATGGTCGATCCGAGGGCGAATATTGTCCTTGTTCCCACCCTGCCCAGCAGTGGGGACATATCTGAAAATTACTGGGGCAACCTGGAGTATTTGAGTGACGATGATGAAATATTGTTCCGGATCCGTGATGAAACGGATTTTTATTGGATGAAGGAGTGTATTCAACACTATAACCTCACCGATCGATTCATCGTCCATATGGTGGTGGTTGATCCTGATAAAAATACCAACAAATATGCTGAGAAACTCGTTGAATCGGATATGGGGGTTCATCTGCTCTCCCATGTCCCTTTTATTACGATCCCAATAAAATTTCCTTTTCGCAGGCATCCTGGACAATAGATTCTCTACTCTTCTTCCTCAGGAACAGTGAAATAAAAGCTGCCGTACTTCGTAGCATGTGAACGGGGTGTGGTCTGATTCTGCCATCAGGACGCACGCAAAGAATTTTAACGCGCTTATACAGCGATCATCATATTTCGTACTCGACAGACATATTCCACACATGGAGTTTGAAGTCAGTCGACTGCCCTTGAGTGAATCTCTTAATCCATAGCGCATAATAGGACTTATGGGTTGGTGCACTGTCACAATCTGGTTGGACGTATTTATGGATACCAAAAGATATAAACTTTTTTAAGAATTAATGAATTCTCCCTGCGGCAAGCCGCAGGGAATTCGCAAGTTAAAAAAAATCTTAAGCACCAATCGGTCAAATAAAATGGAAATCCCACCTTGACACTATTTTGTTTAATAGGTACTTTTTAACCAATTAGATTTTAACAATAGACGGTCAGTTTTATTCTGGTAGTGATGATGTTTATCTGCTTACTGTTTCAAAGAGTCTAAGTCGATGAAGCAGTAAAGTTAATCCTCACACTTGTATAACTGTTTGATTATTATTATCTCGTAATCAAAGCGAATGATAAAAATTTCGATTGTTTCAGGAGGGTAATGTGAAAATCGGACCGGATACATATGTTAAGCTCGATTATAACGTGCAAACCACAGATGGAGAACAGGTCGATTCTTCTGATGACCGAGGTCCGCTGGAGTTTGTGTTTAGAGAAGGGAAAATTTTACAGGCCCTCGAAGAGGAGCTCGAAGGATTATCTCCCGGAGATCAAAAAACGATCACGCTCAAGCCGGACCAGGCATACGGAAAATATGATAATGATGCCGTTACGCAGATTCCCCGAAAAAAATTCCCGGAAGACGAGGAAATTAAACCGGGGATGGAATTCGTTGCGCAGGTTCCGGATCAGGATGAGCGAGTAGTGGTCGTGAAACAGGTGGATGAGGAGAAGGTCACCATAGATTTTAACCATCCGTTAGCAGGTAAGACATTACAATTCAATATCTTTGTACAGGAAGTCCGGCAAGCGGAAGACGAGGATTACACAGAAAAAGTGTAATGTTGGTTTCATATCATTGTGACCATAATATAAATCAGTAATCAGTGAAGTTCTTCTATTCACGGTAGGCAGCACAACTATCTAACTCAAGAAAAGGTATGGGAGGGATGGCGTCTCAAGCAGCACAAGGAAAAGTGAAATGGTTCAATGCACAAAAGGGGTATGGGTTTATTGTGTATAAGGGTGAAGATTTCTTTGTCCATTGGTCTGAGACTGAAGAAGATCTCTTGGAGGAAGACGAAGTCACCTTTGAAGTGGAAGAAACGGATAAGGGGAAGAAAGCAGTAAATGTAAAAAAGATACGGCCTGGTTCATTTAATTATCCGTATCAATCAAATTCTTGATCCCTTTCAGCAATGTGCACACATTCAGATAGCCTGTTCAATGCATGAACTACATCCAACGGTCGTTTCAGGAATTACCAGGATTCGGACTTCAGGAGATTTTCATTCCGTCCTCCGGTATCAATTAAAAAATACTATCTACGGTCTTTACTCTTAATGTTACAATATCCGAACGATATTTCTTCCCAGGCGATGTTAACTATTCGGGTCGGTCAAGGGAATTAATCCTGATTTCATTCCACAGGTAAGTTTGACGTTACCTGTCATCCCTGGATTTTCACTTTTATAACCGAAGCGACACTGCCCTCATTTTTATACTGATATTATAGAGGGGTACAAATTATATCTATGCAGGAATCAAGGTCTGCGGCATCGAATGAACTGGTATCCTGAGCGGAAACGATTCTGTATTCCACATGTATAAGTGCTAGCATACACTTTAATATGGTGGAGTGAATTGCTGCACAGATGAATCAAAACGCGTCAACAGTCCGGTCTGAGGTATTACTGAAAGTCAAGACCCATTCTTTTTCGGTATCCATTGATACCTTCACAATTTATTCATTCGACCGGGAAGGCAGATTGATAGGTGCTTATCTCGATCATACAAATTACAAACGCGGGTTAGATAACAGCATCCTGCGAAAGTGGTCGGGATGGAGGAATGGGGTCCGCAGACGATACCGTACAAAATTGAGTACTCCGGAACGGCAGGCATTGTTCGCGAAAATTATGGGTCATCTCCGGGATATCTCCGAACATCCGGAAGAATATGCTTTGAGCATACCGGAAGATGCGGATGAGGCCTGGAACTGGCTCGGGCGGTGCCTGGCGAAAGATTATCAGGCTTTGGAAAGAGATGCCGAACGATTCCATGAGATATATAAACCAGTCACGATCCTGCCGCCTGACCAGTACTATTCGTTGGTTCTTCAGATTACGGAGGGGTGTTCGTATAACAAATGTACCTTCTGCAAGTTTTATCAGGATCGGAGATTTCGGATAAAATCCCCTGACGAGTTAAGAAATCATATCGAGGGGGTAAATGCGTTCTTTGGCAGCAGTCTCGGGCTGAGACAATCTATTTTTCTCGCGGATGCGAACGCCCTCATCATGCCTCAAGCCCGGCTCGTGGAGATGTTGCACATCATCCGCGATTCGTATCAACTCCTGCCGGACCCGGATCAGAAAAAAGAAGTCATGCGACGCCGGCGATCCGGCGAAGCGGTGTTTGACGGGATTTATTCCTTCATTGACCTGTTTACCGGCGAATATAAGTCCGCCGCCGACTTCGAACAGATGGCCTCTCTGGGAGTGAACCGGGTGTACATCGGGATGGAAAGCGGGAGTAAGCCCTTGCTGGATTTCTTAAACAAGCCGGGGAGTAAAAGCGCGCTGATTACGGCGGTTAACAAAGTGAAAGCGGGAGGAATTCGGGTGGGAGTGATTGTGCTTCTCGGCGCGGGCGGGAAAGAATACAGTCAGGAACATATTTCTGAGTCTGCCGATGTCTTAAATCAGATGAATTTGACAGCGGGTGACTTCATCTACTTTTCTGATTTTTATCCCCAGCAGGGGACCCGGTACGCCGCATTAGCTGAGCAAGAAGCCATCACCGGGATGAGTTACGAAGAAATCCGAAAACAGGAGTCTGATATTCGTGACCGGTTGATCTATCA
>DATFLS010000597.1:0-12294 GCA_035267465.1 bacterium | reverse complement strand
ATCTCCCGGTCAATAGCTTCCCGGAGCGCTTCCTGTACGCGTCGTTCAAAGTCCAGATCGATATCCGGCGTGTCACCAATCAATGTACCTTTCCTCAATTGAAGATACGTACTTCCGCCCAGATCCCCCTTCAGCGTCCCCATTATCATGATAAAATCGTTATCCTGTTTAAAATAGTGGTTCACATGTTTCTCGACGTCGTCCAGGACCCCCAGCATGCCGATCACCGGGGTGGGATACACCGCAGAGGTCGGACTCTCATTGTAGAAACTCACATTACCCCCGGTGACCGGAGTCTGTAAAATCTCACAGGCACTGCCGATCCCCGCGACCGCTTCCTTGAACTGATAATAAATTTCCGGATCGTACGGATTCCCGAAATTCAGGCAGTTCGTGATGGCAAGGGGAGTTGCGCCCGTACAGGAGACGTTCCGGGCGGACTCTGCCACTGCAATTCTTCCACCTTTTCTCGGATTGATGTACACATATTTTCCATTGCCATCCACAGACAGTGCCAGGGCTTTCCTGGTACCTTTGATCCGAATGAGTGCAGCATCGCCGCCGGGACCAACCACTGTATTGGTTCGCACGGTGTGGTCATACTGTTCGTACACCCATCTCTTGCTGCTGAGATTGGGGTGTCGTATGAGTTGCTCGAATACCGGGTTATAATCCTTCGGTTCCTCCAGGTCTTCCACCTTGTAAATCGGAATTTCATCCATATATGCCGGCCGCTCTGCCTCACGTTCGTACACCGGGGCTCCCCCGCCCAACACCAGATTCCAGGCGGGGACATCGGCGATTTCTTTATCTTCGTAATGTATTTTCACCCGTCCCGAATTCGTTACTTCGCCTATGGACGCGTACGGAATATCCCACTTCTCGAAAATTTTTGCTGCTTCATCCTCAAACCCGGCCTTGATGACCGTCAACATGCGTTCCTGTGATTCCGACAGCATAATCTCGTACGGGATCATCTCCCTCTCACGCTTGGGTACCCGATCCAGATCGATGGTCATCCCTGCACCGGTTCTGCCGGACATCTCAGTGGTGCAACAGGTGATCCCTGCGGCTCCCATGTCCTGAATACCAATGACATACGGTTTCCTGGCCAGTTCCAGGGTTGCCTCCAGCAGCGACTTCTCAGCAAAGGGATCACCTACCTGGACCGCCGGACGGCGTTCCTCCGACTCCTCGGTTAACTCCTCGGAAGCGAAAGTCGCCCCGTGAATCCCATCCCTGCCGGTGGCAGAGCCATACAGCATCACCGTATTCCCCTCTCCCTCCGCAATGGCGTGCACAATGTGTTCGTGTTTCACCACACCCACCGTCATCGCATTCACCAGCGGATTCCCCGCATAGGCTTCGTCGAAAACCACTTCCCCTGCCACAGTCGGCACGCCCACTGAATTCCCGTAGTCTCCGATGCCTTTCACAACATTCTTGAATAGATATCGATTCCGATCTTCGGATAACGGACCGAACCGGAGACTGTTCAACGATGCAATCGGCCGGGCGCCCATGGAAAAGATATCCCTGAGGATACCCCCGACCCCGGTGGCCGCTCCCTGGTACGGCTCGATGGCAGACGGATGGTTATGGCTCTCAATTTTAAAGGACACCGCCAGCCCATCTCCGATATCCACCAGCCCGGCGTTTTCCTCGCCGGGCTCCGCCAGCAACTGATCGCCTTCCCTGGGCAACTCTTTTAGAACAGCAACAGAATTTTTATAACTGCAGTGCTCGCTCCACATGACAGAAAATATGCCCAACTCGGTGTAATTGGGATCCCGCCCGAGTAATTCCCGGATACGATCGTATTCTTCTTCGGTAAGACCGTGCTCTAACGCCAGCTCCAGCGTCACTTCGGGTTCTTTCATGATCTCCTCAACGTTATCTCTTGCTGTCTTCGGTTCTGTGGTAATTCCAGGCTATGTCCTCACGCACGGAAAAATACTTCGTGGAGGAGTAAGCCGGCCGGGCTGTAATCTGAATAGAATACGCTCCCGGGGGGAACCCATGTGGAATCCTCCACCGATGATGATATCTGCCCTGCAGAATTTTTACCTCGTCCAGTACGCCGATTTCCCGCTCCGACGAGGCGGGACGAATCCGGATGCTTACCTGCGAATTTTCTGTTAAGGTAAACGCGATATTCAGCATATCATCTTCAACCTGAATAGCGGGTTCCAGGATATCTGTTCCAATCAGGTAATACTGCGCCGCATAGGATTCGGCAACACAGACCTGCCCGAAACGCTTCCAGATACTAATCCCCTGGGGTCGCAAAAACTGATAGTCCCCCTGACCTTCGTGCCCGATTCGATCTACCAACTCGCCGTGGCGGTCGATTTTAACAATCTGACTGTTTCTCACGTCGGTGACATAATAATTACCAAAATAGTCCACCGCAATATAACGAAAGCCAACCATTTTTTCCTGTGGTTTATATTCCGCCAGAATGTTCCCATTGTAATCCACGATGATGACCGAACTGCCGTTCCCCGCCACTATTCCCAGCCGGGATGGTTTATAGCGGGTCCAGGGATCACGGGCATCATACGCGACCAGACCGAGCGGCGTATCCAGATCGTCGAGAATTATCTCCCAGCGATGTTCCCGGGGGAACCATCGCCAGAGCTTTCCGCCGGTGCTGTCTGCGATAAAAACACTGCCATCTTCAGCAAGCGAGCAATCGAACGGGGTGAATACCGGATCGCCCGGAGGTGTTCCCGCACTACGGTAAACCAGCTGCTTTCCCCGCTCATTGAAAAGTCTGGCCACCCGGCCATGTCCCATATCAGCCACATAAACATCCCCCTGGATATTGGCCGTGATGCCGCGGGGATGCAGCAAACTTCCGGGCTGATCCGGCGGCTCCCGGTAGATTTCTATATTGAGTAGAGAGGTGTTATAAATAATTTCATTATTGCCGGCGTTCACACCGTATACCGTTAACTCATCATCGTCCTTCTCTGTATTTGGATCATCCGACACGGTCAGTTTCGCCAGGGCTGTTCCCTGGGGGTTATTGACGTAGGTTCGCCTGCCGATTGCCAGAAATAAATGCGTGCCGGTCGCTTTTCGTAAGGGAGCATGAGATTTGGTCGGGAACACCAGGGTCGTCGAATGATCCCGCTGGGCGCTCTCGACTGAATCGCAGAGAAGTAATAAGACACAAACCGTAATAAGAAGCGGAAACCATGGGATACGTTTCCAAACCCTGTTCCGGAACGCAGATCGCGCTGAGGTACAGCCGGTCACGGAAACCTGCACTTTTGTAGCTCCGCGAGGTAAACTCAGTTGCGGATCATCAACGTCTGTCATCATCCGGATATTAGTTATTGTGAAAATAAATACTTCGCGATATCCACATACAATCGCACGGCATCCCGGATAGCACGCTTCGAGATTTTCTCATGATCGGTATGGGCATCGTGGATGGACCCCGGGCCCAACATTAAGCGCTCGCCCCACTTTGTCAGATAGGGTATATCAGAGCCGAACGCCACAATTCCCTGATCATATCCGGGAATGCGTACCATCGTCTGGGGTTCTGACCGGTTGATTACTTCGATCGTACCCTGATCTCCCACGGCCTTCCGGACGATGTGCTCAACATCAGCGGTGGAGGTAGCCACCCGGAACATCAACCCGGCGCCGGCTTCATCCGGGATCACGTTATAGCGGTCGCCACCGGTGAGTTTGCTGATATTTAAGGTCGTCTCGCCCAACCCGGGATCAACAGGAAGTTCCGCCTGCCGAACTCTCTCCAGGATATCAAGTAATTTGTTCACAGCAGATTCTCCCAGCACCGGATACGCCGAGTGCGCTGGCTTTCCGGACGTAGTCACCTCCGCAATATAGATGCCCTTCTGCCCGGCGATCAGCGTGTTCTCTGTCGGCTCTCCGATGAGGGTATACTTCACCGACCCGGGCGCCCGATCGTTGGCCACCTTCGCACCAATACTGTCGACTTCTTCCCCCACGGTGAACAGTAATCCTATCCGGGTGTGGCCTTCGGCAACCAACCGGATTGCCGCTTCGATCATGGATGCCATGACTCCCTTATCATCGCAGGAGCCGCGCCCGTAAATATATTCCTCGTCTTCGTCATACTCCAGAAATGGTGCGACCGTATCAAGATGGGCACAGAACACCACTTCCGGTTCGATCTTATCATCCGGCACCACATAGAGATTCCATCGATTGTCAGCGATTTCATGCCGGCTTGCCTTCCAACCCGCTTGCTCAAACAGTTTTTCCAGGTGTTGAGCAAAGGCCTCTTCCTCTGGTGTCAGCGAGGGTATTTTCACAAATTCCCGGGTCAGCTCAACCGCGTTCATACCCTGGCTCCTTCTGCCGCGTACTTCCTGATCCGGCTGATTCCGGTACGCAGTGTGTCTTCATCCACCGCAAACGAGAGTCGTAAGTAACCTTCCCCCTGAGTTCCGAATGCACTGCCGGGAATGGTAATCACATCTTGTCGGTCCACCAGGTCTCTGGCAATATACTCGGAGTTACCCATTTCCAGGAGCTCCCCAGGGATCTTGAGCATGAGATACAATGCGCCTTCCGGGGTAACATACGCCCAGCCTAATTGATCCTCAATACGGGCGATTAGCGTATCCCTGCGGATTGTGAACTCCCGGTGCAGGTCTGCCCGAATACTGTCTGCGAGTTTCATGTCCTCTCCGTACAACCGCAGAAGCACCCGTTGAGCAACCGCCGGCGCACATGCCACCATGTAATGATGAGCGGTGTTGATCTTTTTGATTATATCAGACGGCCCGACAATCCAACCCAGACGCCAGCCGGTCATCGCAAACATCTTGGAAATCCCGTTGAATACGAGCACTCTATCGCTTGCTCCCCAGGATGACGGCGCCTGTACACCGTAGGTCAACCTGTTATACACTTCATCCGAGAGAATATAAAAGTCAGAGCGTTCCGCCAGATCCTTCAGCGCACCAAGGGTCTCCTGCCGGATAATCTGGCCGGTCGGATTATTCGGCGAATTGAGCACCACCGCTTTGGTTCGGGGGGTCACCCGGGCCTCAATGTCATCTATGGCCACACGGAAGTCATTCTCCGGCGGTGTGGGATAGAACACAGGAACACCGTTGGCTATGCGAACCACCGCTTTATACAGCACGAATCCCGGATCAGGGAGCAGCACCTCATCGCCCGGTGTGAGCAGTGTGATCATTGCAGCGAAAAACCCTTGGGTGGTTCCCACAGTGAGTGTGACCTGCTCTGCGTCACCGGAGGCACCACAGGTATCCTGCGCGATGATCTCACGCAGTTCCGGCAGACCTGCATACCCAGTGTAGCCCAGATCATCCTCCCGCATAACGCGTTCCGCCACCTCTACCAATTCCTTCGGGGTCTCCACCACGGGCTGACCCAGCCCCAGGTTGACCGATCCCGGTCCGGCCATACCGTGCATCTCTCTGATCTTTGACGGCTGTATATCGGGTAATACCATACGAGGCTCATTCCTGTTCGATGGCAGTAAATTAGATTATTCGGCAAATTATATCAAACGTAAATGATACAGATTATTTGCCGCAGAAAAGAGCTGGTTGTTTCCCGGGCAAACACAGAGAGGGAATCAAAACCACAATTATTTTGGCACCGCAGAAGATTACCTCAGGAGTCCTGATGCACGATTTCCTCGCCGGTCAGCTGCTGTTTGATGGTAATAGCCAGGGGTTCCGAGACGCCCTTGACTTCGGCGATTTCCTGGACGGTGGCTTGCCTTAACTTGTTCACACTGCCGAACCGCTGCATCAGGCGCTGTTTACGGATGTTCCCGACTCCCTCGATGTCGTCCAGATCAGAGACTACCATGGATTTTCCCCGAAGTTTGCGATGATAGGTGACCGCGAATCGATGGGCCTCGTCCCGAATTCGCTGCAGCAGGACCAGCCCCGGGGAACTCTTGGCAATAAAGATGGGGTCTGACTGCTGGGGAATATATACCTCTTCCAGGCGCTTTGCCAGTCCGATGATGGTCACCGGCGGCATGTCGAGGGTGTTCAGCATTTCCACGGCAGCGTTCAGCTGACCCTTCCCGCCATCGATTAAAATGAGATCCGGTACCGGAAGCTGCTCTTCCAGCACCCGCCGGTAGCGACGCTGCACCACTTCGCGCATGCTGGCATAATCATCGCTGCCTTCCACCGTCCGGATCTTGAACCGGCGGTACTCGTTCTTCCGTGGCTGACCATCCACAAAACTCACCATCGAGGCTACTGTATTGGTGCCACCGATGTGCGATATGTCGAAGGCTTCAATTCGCCGGGGAGGCGCTTCCATCTGCAGTTCTTCCTGAAGCGTGGAGACGGTTTTGGGGATGTAGTCCGCCCGTTTCTTTTTCTGCAACTGCAGTTCGCCCAGCAGCAGTTGCGCGTTTTTCTCCGCCAGCCGCTGCAGTTTCTTTTTCTCCCCAATCTTCGGCTGCTTGAAATACACCCTCCGATCCGATCGGGAGGTTAACCAGTCTTCCAGTGGTTCTTTATTCTCGGGCAGTACGGGAAACAAAATCTCCCTGGGGACAAAATCCACCTTCATGTAATACTGCTTTACAAATTCTTCCAGGATGGTGGATTCCCCTTTTTCTTCCACCCCGGTCAGGTAAAAGTGCTCCCGCCCGATGATCTTTCCGTTGCGTAATCTCAACACCACCACCGCACAATCGTCCCGTTCCGTCGCCATTGCCAGGACGTCCCGGTCTTCGAAATCTCCGATTTCAACCCGCTGCTTACTGGCGTAATTCTTCACGGCCTGTATCTGATCCCGATAACGGGCGGCGTCTTCGTACTTGAAATTCTCAGCAGCCTGGTTCATTTTGCCCGACAGATATTCCATCACCTCTTCGGTCCGGCCGTTCAGAAAATCGATGACCTTCTCAATCATGTGATCATAATGTTCTTTACTGACCAGTCCTTCGCACGGCCCCTCGCACTTCTTGATATGATAATCCAGGCACACCCGGAACTTTTCCTGGTCAATCGCCTCCTGATCGATATGGTAGCGGCAGCTGCGGATAGGAAACACCTTTTTCATCACCCGCATGGAGGACCGGAGAGAAGATACGTCGGTATAGGGGCCGAAATATTGTGAACCGTCCTTGATAATTTTCCGGGTGATAAAGACCCTCGGATACGGTTCGTTGGTGATCCGGACGTATGGGTAAGACTTGTCATCTTTCAGCCGGACATTGTAGCGGGGCCGGTATTCCTTCACCAGATTGGCCTCCAGCAGCAGCGATTCCACCTCGGAGTCGGTCACAAAGTATTCGATATCCCGGACCTGATTGATCATGGTCCTGGTGCGCGGACTGTGAGTCGTCTCGTTCCCGCGGAAGTAGGAGCGCACCCGGTTCCGTAACACTTTGGCCTTGCCGATGTACAGAATGTCGTCCTTACTATCCTTGAACATATACACGCCGGGAGAATCGGGGGCGGTTTCCAACAAACCTTCGATATATTCTGTAGGGCCTTTCACCGTTATCTCTTATTCATCGATGAGAATAATTGTTCCTCTACCTGTTTCCCTTTTGTATCATTGGATACAGGGAAATATAGCAAACTGATGACCATTTTTGAAGAGATGTGTCGGCGAGGCTCCCTGCCACCCAGCCCAGTAACATAGCGCTTCTCAGAACCGCACATTTGTTTGCGTGTAACCTTGCCGGAACATACTGCTCCTCCGGAACGGGAGGCTAGTTTTCTCTCTGAGGGAAGCAGAACAACCCATTACACGTCATTGACCAGGAGAGCGCATAAATCTGCCTTCGGAGAGGGCGCCTGTTCCGGTATCGTCGGATGCATGCAAGTTGTGCAATCTCCGGGATCGAAGAATAGACCGTACTCCGAACTTCTTAATAGCTATGTTCAGTCAGCTCTACTTTCCCCCGGAAGATATAATAGATACTGGTTGTGTAGGCGATAACCAGGGGCATTCCGATGGCTGCGATGGTGAGCATAATACGCAGTGTCCGGGGCGAAGAAGCGGCATTATAGATGGTCAAACTGTTCTCCGGGTTAGGCATGGAATACACCATATTCGGAAAAATACCCAATCCGAACAACGCCAAGAGCGAAATCACGGCGACGCATGAGGACAGGAAAGCCTGAAAATCCCGGTTGTAGTAATATTCCCTCGGAACGTTGGCAATTGCCAGTATCGTGATCAGCGGAACCACGAATAAGACCGGATGTGCCTCGATGAGCGTTGCCATATGCGGGACGTACAACAGGGTATACATCGTGGTGATCACATACATCAGGATGAAGAAAATGATGGTATTCTTCACCCACCGGCGCAGTTTATCGTGGAGCTCTCCGGTGGTTTTTAATACCCCATAGATGGAACCGTGCATTGCGAAGAGCGCCACCGTGGTAATGCCTGTTAATACGGTATATGGTTTAATGAGGTGAAATAGGTTGCCGCTGAAGACATGGTTTGCATCCAGGGGCACGCCCCGCGCAATGTTGCCCATCGCAACGCCCAGTAAAAAGGCCGCCAGGACACTCCCGAGAGCAAATCCCACGTCCCACATGGTCCGCCACCACTGCATGGGCTGCTTACTGCGAAACTCGATGGCCACCGCCCGAAAAATCAGGGCCAGCAAAAACAGCATAAAGGCGATATAAAACCCCGAAAACACCGTGGCATACGCTTCAGGGAAAGCGGCGAATAACGCACCGCCTCCGGTGACCAGCCAGACTTCGTTTCCATCCCAGACCGGTCCGATGGAATTAATCATCAGCCGGCGTTCTTCATCGGTGTCGGTAAACAAATGGAGCGCTCCGATACCAAGATCAAATCCATCCAGGACGGCATAGCCGGTAAAGAGGATACCCACTAATCCAAACCAAATCATATTGAGATCCATAAGATTCCCTTATGCTCTGTGACCTGCTTCCAGCGAGTCTTCCCCCATGCCGTCCGGGCCCTTCTGTATTTTCTCATTAAGCAGATAAATAAACAACACAAACAATAACATATAAATTATGCCGAACATGATGATAGATCCCAGCACCATATTCCCGGTGACAGCTTCAGAGAGCCCCTCCGATGTCCGCAGAAGATTGTATACGATCCAGGGCTGTCGTCCCACTTCTGCTGTAATCCATCCTACCTGATTGGCAATTTGGGGTCCTAACACCGCAAATACAAAAATCCACAGTAACCACCTCTTCCGAAAGAGGGTTCCCCGGCTCCAGTAGACAATGCCGAGGGCACTCAGCAGAATCAGCCCGAGACCGATGGCGACCATGAGATGGTAGCTCTGGAACACGATATTCACCGGCGGTCGATTCGGTGGTTCGAAGGAGCGAAGTCCGGTGATCGGAGTTGTGGCATCGCCGGTGATAAGCCAGCTTAGCATCCCCGGGATTTTCACTCCGAAGCGTACCTCCTGCTGCTGATCGTCCACCCAGCCGAACAAATACATCGGCGCAGGCGCCTGCTCCTCATAATGTCCCTCTATGGCCGCCATTTTCGCCGGTTGATGCTCGCTCACTCCCACCGCGCTGGAATGTCCCGTGACCAATTGAAGGACCGAGGCAACCACGGCCACGATGAGGGCAATCTTAATGGAGTGTCTGGCAAAGTCGCCATACTTCTTCTTCAACAGGTAGTAAGCGCTCACACTGATCACAAACCAGGCCCCCGCCTGCCAGGATCCCATCAGTACGTGAGACAGCCGATCCATGGAGGAGGGATTGAAGACCATCGCCCAGAAGTCGAGTATTTCCGCCCGGGCCTCCATACCGCTGCCAACGATGTGAAACCCGGCCGGCGTCTGCTGCCAGGAATTGGCCACTACAATCCACACGGCGCTGAAATGGGCTCCGAAGGCCACCAGTATCGTGGCAACAAAATGCATGGTCTTGCTCACCTTGTCCCAGCCGAATAAGAGAATCGCCAGGAATCCCGATTCCAGGAAAAAGGCGAATACACCTTCGGCCGCCAGGGCACTGCCGAACACATCACCAACATATCTGGAGTACACCGCCCAGTTGGTGCCGAACTCGAACTCCATCACGATCCCCGTGGCTACGCCGACGGCAAAAGTCAGTCCGAAGATTTTCACCCAGAACCGGGTCATATTATGGTACAATTCGTTATTGGTCTTCAGATACATGCCTTCCATTATCACCAGAATAACACCCAGCCCGATGCTGATGGTGGGGAAGATGTAATGAAAACCGACGGTCAGGGCAAACTGCAGACGAGAGAGAAATAAGACATCCATCAGGTTCCGCTCTTTACGTGTGTGAACGAATTTCCGCAATAATTAAATAAAATGCTGTTTGATTCGCAAGGTAATAGTCTGCTTTGGCAGGAAAATTTGTGGAGTCATGTACGGGACCTACGGCAGCTCTGTGAATGTGCCTGCAGGGCATCTTCTGAGGTGTGGAGCGGGGCGCAGCGGATCTCCAGAACCATACGGAGGAGCAGCCGGTTCAAGCCTGACCATTCCCAGACCCACATTGCGCTCTAGCGAAGCGTCTCGTGCAGTCGGCGCAAATCCCCCGCCGGATGGGCGCGGGTTAGTTGAAAAAAACAAACACCTCCCCTGGTATAAATCAGTCCCTTCACTGTATTGAATGGACATGTTCACCTGGCCGGATGAACAGATCGATCATGCAACGTAACACCGCGAAGCACTCCAATGATCAAAAGAGGCTTCGGATCGATTCTGCGATATCCAAGGTGAGAAAGGTTTCACCGGATTAATGGGACTCCGACGGCAACGGTTCGTTCACATCGCTGGGATGCATATTGTGGCTATATTGAGGGCGCGATCCTGTCGGAACCCGTCAGCGGAATTTCAGCGTATCCGGTCGAATTAATCTCCGGCTTTCCGGCGCTTCTGTTCCTCTTTTCGGCGTTTCTTTGCCTTCCGGAGTTCCCGGCGGGTTTCTTTGGAGAGCCCGAAGTGGGACACCCAGATACTGATCTCATACAGCAGCAAGATGGGGATGCCCATCAAGACCATACTCGCCGGATCCGGAGGAGTGATGAAGGCCGCCAGGACGAAGGTGATAATCACGGCATAACGCCGGATGTGGCGCAAAACAGCGGGCGTGACGAGACCAATCTTTGTTAAAAAGAAAGAGAGGACCGGCAATTCAAATATCAGGCCGGTGATCAGAATGATCCGGGTGACGAAACTGACATATTTATCCAGGGCATAATTGTTCTGGATGGTGCTGAGCCCTAATCCGCTGAGGAACTCCAGAGCCACCGGCAAAATCGCGAAATATCCGAAGGTGGCCCCGATAAGGAAGCACAACGTCACCACCGTGACCGTTGACGGGACATACTGCTTCTCATGCGGCAACAGGCCCGGCGCAATGAATCGCCACATCTGGAAGGTGATAATAGGCAGCGCTCCGACGATGCCTGTGAAGATGCCGATCTTGATTTTCACCATCAGCATATCGGGCACCCCAAGCACCTGCAGATCGAACGGCGTATTCACATTGCGGGCGGGATAGAGAAACAGCTGGAGCAGCTGATCGGAGAACAGATACCCGATGATGCCCACGGCCACCACTCCGACCAGACTTTTAATTAATCGCCAGCGCAGTTCTTCCAGGTGATCCAGAAAGTTCATCCCAGCTTCTTCCGGCTCCTCTTCCCTGCCGGCAGTGGAGGTCCCGCCGTAGTAATCCTCCTCGGCTGTCTCGCTTCCGGATTGACCGTTGGTTTGCTCGGTTTGATCCGTGGTCTGGTCTTCGTTGAATTCTTTGTCGGAATCTTCAGTCATACATTTACCATAACAGTTTATAAATCAACCACCCAAAACTACCCTGCAAAAATACAAAGGAAATTGCTGAATAGGTATCGTATTTTCTGGTGAGCGTATAATACTTCTCTATTTTTCCGTGATCCAGCGATTCTTCATACCGAGTATAGGTCCGATTCGCTTCCAGTTTAAAATACGCACTCAGCGTACCGAACACCGCCATACTTACCACTGGCTGCCAGATCCTGGCATAGGATGGTTCCAGTTCTCGTGCTTCCGGCATCCGTGGCACGCGTATCTGGTCGTACCGGATCAAATTGGTGAGCACCACCTGGCTGTCGGAGGGTTCACTGGTGGTTCTCATCAATTGTTGAAATTCGTCAGGGGTCAGGTATCTGGGGAGGGACAACCCGGTGGTTTGATGCCTGGATGGGATCGTATTCACATACCGGAGGGTGTCTCCATTAGCGGTTACATTCCAGAGATGCCTGTTTCCGGGGTTATTCTGCCCCCGCAGCGGCGCC
>DATFLS010000596.1:0-8671 GCA_035267465.1 bacterium | reverse complement strand
TGCCCAGAACGCATTCCGGGCAGCCTCTTCACCCCGGCGCGCTTCCGGAATCATCAGCGGATTTCCCGCCCGTGTGTATCTGGTGGTGACTCCCTTGAAATCCTGCAGGTAAATGTCCGGAGCAAAGAAATCGATGGCAGGCGCCCCGGCCCGCCAGACGTCCAGCATCCTGGCCACAGGACCTCCGCTGGGATAATCACCGGGTATTTGGTTGTCGTTCTGAACCAGCCAGGCATTGACGTACATGGGCAGCGGGTATGCTTCTTTTCCGGCTTCGGTCACTCCACCGATATATTGCGCGTAGTGCCATGCCATAAAGATCTCTGCCGCGGCGGGCCCCTTCCCGAATACCTCGGTCCAGGTCCCCCCGGCGGGAAACCCCTGGGATTGCCAGATTTCATAGAGTGCAGGCGCCAGCGAAGTCCGGTGCTCCTGCAGGTGATCCAGCAGTTCCGCGGGTACATTTTGCGCAAATGCCGAGTCCGCTAACGGACTGTAATCGCGCGGACTTCCCAGGATTCCGACTTCGTTTTCGACTTGCATCATCAATACTGTATGCTCTTCCGAGTCGATACTGCGGATGTGCCGCATGACCTCAGAAAACGCTCTGGCATCGGCCCGCTGCGCTTCCCGGCTGAAGGGAGACAGTACCTCCATGTTCTCCCCTGCGGAGTTTTGTGCCCGCGGAAACCGCTCCTGATCCAGCTTCACCCAATTGGGAACGTAGCTGGAAACGCCGTTTTTCCAGCTCCCGAACCATAAAAACACCAGCCGCAGATTGTGCATTCTGGCCCGCTCAATGAGTCCGTCGATGAGAGAGAAATCAAATTCCCCTTCCACAGGCTCGATTAACTGCCAGGAGAGGGGCGCCAGCACGGTATTCAGATTCAGGGCGACCAGCTTGTTCCATACGGGCGCCATATACTCCAGACTGGATGAACTGGAATTATGCAGCTCTCCGGCCAGCATAAGAAAGGCCTCTCCATCGACAACCAGCTGAGTGGCTGATCCGTGGTCGCGCAGGTGTGGAATTGACGGTGAATCAGCCTGCTGTGGGGGCTTTAACGCGTGTACTTCGGTTACGGAGATGGTCAAAATACTCCCGATGATAACAGCTATAGACACGTACTTCACCGGGTTGATCGATTTCATGTTCAATCCCCTGTTTCTTTAAAAATCTTTATTAAGTTAGCTCAGGAATGCCACGGGTGTCGATGCTCCAAAATCATTGCTTCCCTGAGCTATCTTAATAGCAATGATAATTGTTTACTGCTAAGTAGCGACTACAGGGATATGCTGCCCGAATACCGGCCTCAGCAACTCACGAAAACAGTCCGATCCTCTTAATGAATCGTACCACCCCTCATCTGGAAGATGGATACCATCACTGAGAATGCCCGTGGATCACCTGGGGAAACTCGGTGGTGGTGCCAAGATCCAAGATCCTGATATTCCGCCACCGTACCTGGATACCGCTGGTTGGTCTGCTGTGCACCTGCAGTGCGATAAATCCGGATCGGGTCATGCCGTCAATTAGATGCGCGGCCGGGACGCCATTCAGCCAGGTGCGGATGTGATCGCCGATGGCCTCCACCCGCAAATGATTCCATTCTCCGTGTTTCAAGGCCTGCCGTGCCGCTTCATTATGCCGCAGATCATACAGCCACCCGCGGCGGGCTTCATCATAGATCCCGGCGGTCCAGGCCCGATCCGAGGGATCGATTTCGACCTGGTAGCCATGAACCCGACCGTTCCGATACTCCTCCGTGCTTTCGCTCCGGATTTGCACCCCCGAGTTCATTTCTTCGTCCGCCATGAATTCCAGCTCCAGAATAAAATTGCCGTAATCTTCTTCGGTGCACAGAAAGCTGTTGGGCTCACCTTTTACTGACGACCCCACAATCATCCCGTCCTCAACCTCGTATTGGGCATTGCCGTTCCGCTGCACCCATCCATCCAGAGATGTTCCGTCGAACAGGTATTCCCACTCCATATTCAACGAATTTCCGGCCAGGCAGGTGGAAACAGCCAGGAAGAATCCTAATACCACACCGATTGTCTTTCCCTTCATATCTACTCCTTTCTTTCAGGATCACTTCTCGAGAAGCAAGCGTGCAATCCTTATTAACGTCGCATAGCTAAGGCGACAGGGCCAATTAAATGCCGCCGGGGGTTCGGCGGAAAAACGTACACATCCGGTCATTTGTAAATTGGCTTATGCAAAACTGATGTTACGGAAGATCAGGGTTGAATTTCAAGCAGGAAAATAGGGTATGAGTTAATTAAGTCCCATGAAAGATACCCTGAAAGTAATTACAGAATGTATGTCCCGATAGCCCCGGAGTTCACGCCGGGGTAACTTCATGGTCACTTCTTTTTTGCGTGCCGTTTACGGCACCTTCCATACTGCGGCGAGAACTACAGGAGCTTGGAATATCGGGCGCTCTCTTAAGTATCCTTACCAACCCGGCGCCAGGACAAAGCCGGTGTGCCATCCCTGCTCCGGACGCTGGAACGGATAGGCGAAGTACACCTGCCCCACCAGATATCCGAAGAGATTAAACCGGGCGGCCACTCCGGTTCTGAATACCGGAATCCGTTCTGTGGATTGGGCAGCCAGCTCCCAGGTCGGAAGCTCATCCTGTGTCCAGGCGACACCTCCGTCGAAAAAACCTACCAGTTCCGTGGGAAGATACGGAAAGTTCAGCAATCCGAACTGTTCAGTGCCGAACAATGGAAGCCGGAGTTCCGCATTGAATACCCCGATTCGGGATCCGATGAGCCGGTCCAGCTCGGGGCATCCCGGTCCGCTGCATTCTTCCCTGGAGAACGTGGAGGGTTCGTACCCGCGCACCCAGGTTTCGTATCCCAGCTGCAGCGGCGTCAACCGGTCGCTTTCGGAATCACCAAAATATCGTCCGTAATGCAGTGCGCGAAATGCCAGCGTGACTGGATTTTTAAAGAAATAATGGCGATAATCTGCTAAGGCCGACATATAGCGGAGTGTACCCACTGTGGGCTCTATCTCGAACCGGAACCGTTTGCCATCGATGGCCGAAGTGAATCCCATGTACGAATAGTCGCCCACATAGGCGGTGCTGATATGAAATAAATTCACTGCCGGCGGTGTGTCCAGGTCCCGCTCGGTTTCGTCGACAATCACGCCTCCCAGTGTTGTCTCAGTCGTGCGTACCTCTGCATTATAACTTATGCGGGTATATCCGCCTGAAAATTCGAGACGCCGGTTGGTGGAGAAGGGATATTCGACCATCCCGCTCAGGCGATCCACAAAAGTCCGCTGAATAACGCGCGAGAAGACCTGTCCGATTTCGGATTCTCCATTCACGGAGATGGTATCCAGACGCGAAATTGTTCGTCCGGTGCGATAAGGAATATGGCTCAGATCACCTCCCCAATTCCAGCGTCGATCCCGGTTGCGATATAGTATCTCGCCGCCAAGGTCCTTCAACTGTCCCTGAATCTGCGTGGTCACGGACAACATCTGATTACCGAGCATATCACCGAACAAAAAGTTGACGCCCCCGCCTATGCCGACACCCTGGCGATCCACGACCAACCCCACTCCCGGCTGACCGACATATAACAGCCGTAACTGGGGCTGATAATCCATAAAGGAATACTCGCGCCCGGACTGTAATCCCAATCTATAATTATCCAGATAGTTGTGAATGTATCCCTCGCTGCTGTAATCAACCGGCGGCAGTGCGGTATTCGCCGCATAGGCGCCAGGATCCAGCGAGAACTGTTCTCCCTGTGCCTGTTCAGCGGGGAGTCCATAGATGTTATAATCATGATCTTCGAAAACACTGAAGACCACCCGGCCTGTTTCGCGGGCGACTGACATGGTTGGAGAATTCTCGGTTAGTCCGCTGATACCGGTGGCTACCCTGGTAACACGATAGAATTCTTCAGTGGTGAAATCATACCGATACAAATCGCTGAATCCGTCCGGATTGGCGATAAAATAGAGATCATTGCCTGCCGAACTGAACTGCGGGTTAATATGTTTGACACCGTCAGCGATGGAGAGCAGCTCAATCTCCCCTGTCTCAGGATCAAGCAGCCCTATATTCATGGATCGAAACCGGAGCTGCTCCAGGTCGGTACCGGAACCACGATCAGTCGTAAAGGCGATAACATTGCCATCCGGTGACCAGGTCGGTTGGATTTCGGCATACCGATCATCGGTGAGCTGGGTTAACTCCCCCGATTGCAGATCCACCATATACAGGTTTCCGATGCCGCCCTCGGTACCGGAAAACACAATGGATTGTCCATCCGGTGACCAGGCCAGGTGCTTGATGGCGTCAACTTCATCGAATTGCAAAGTCCGCAGGACCGTGGTACTTTCCACATCCAGAATAGCAATTTTGTTGTCCCCGTTCTCGATGACCACGAAGGCAAATCGCCGGGAATCGGGAGACCAGGCACCGGAGGCATCCATAAATCGGAGTGCGTCAAAATGCACATCCGTTTCCGAGCTGGCCAACTTTTTTATGACCTCCCCGGTGTGGGCGTCAGCCAGATAGAGATCCAGGGTAAACAGTTCCCGCCGGGAAATAAACGCCAGGTAGTTCCCATCCGGACTCACAGAGGGCGCCAGATTGGTCTCCCCCTGTTCTTTGATGATCACCTCGCCCACACTGTCCGGCCTGGTGCGTCCCTGCAATTGAGCACCGAAGGTTTCGCGGATGGCTTGCTGCCACTCTGTGGAAAGCGAATCACCGGATATGCCGAGGACACTCTCAGGCGCTCTTTGCCAACCGCCTCTGAATGACGCAGAAAAGAGTGACATCACCGCATTGTCGCTATAGAGTCCTCCGATATACGCCCAGAGCGCATGGCCATAGCGATATGGAAAGTACCGCCGGTTGCGGGCGATCTGGCGGATGGTTGGGACATCATCATGGAGTACGGCGTCACGCATCCACATGGCAGTCAGGGGGTCGTGCCGACCGATGGTCAGATACTCGGCCATACCCTCCACCATCCACAGGGGTAGTTGTTGTGCCGCCCGTAATCCCCGGCCCCGTCGCTTCATGATATCGTATTGGAACGCGTGCACCAGCTCATGACCCAGCACGTGATCATTCTCCGTGTACACGCCGGTCATCGGGAGCACAACCCGGTTGCGCATCCCCTCGGTCACGCCGCCGGTTCCCTGGGAAATCATTCCGCTGATGACATTGGTTTGCTGAAAATCGGGATGGTTGGCGTACATGATGATCGGCTGACGGCCGGATAATCCGAGTTCAAAGAGTTCCGAATACCGGGCATACCATCGCTCGAGCATTTGGGCCGCATCTTCCGCTACCTGGTCTTCCCTGGGATAATGATAGAGATCAAAATGCTCCGACTCCAGGATCTTGAAATCAAAGTCCTCGTACTGCACCTTATTCCGCCCGAAATACTGGGCATGCAGCGCCGTCATACCGACAATGAATACTAAACCAAAGATTATCGATTTTCTGAACATTGAAGGAAAAAATGTCTTCATATCACTATCATCCAGCGTATAATTAACCATATCGTGAGCTAAGGTAAATATTCGAGCACACAACTTAAAATGGAGCCGTAACCCCCTGTTTTTAAACATGCTGCCAGACAATCGCCGTATGCAGAAAACATGGAAACATGGTACGCAGCCTCTCCCCCTGTCTTCTTTTAAATTCGAGGGTGTATGGGTACATAGGTACATAAGGGGACCCGGAATAAAAGAGGATACAGATTGGATTTTTGCCGAAGGACTGGCCATGCTCGATATCAAACCCCCCTGGGTTCCATTGCTCATTCGACCTATCTCCGGAGGCACATGGAGTGGTACAGGGTGAGAATTCTTTTCATTTCAGTATGGTCCGCGTCAATCCTCAGTTTCTGGGTAAATCGGTGTGCTATTCAGGATGCACAGCCGGCAGAATTGCGAAGAAATGTAATCCAAGCAACAGATGGCACCGAAGCCCAATTGTTATTTTTTTGTGATTATTTTCGGGATAAAATACCTTATCTTCTTTCAAAAGCGATATTGATGACTGGAGAAAGAAGAATCACAGGATAAACATGGAAAAAGAAAAGACAGTCCTGATCATCGAAGACGACCCGAAAATAGCCGATCTTGTGGAAATTCATCTTGATGATTTGGGATACGATTTGGAATGGGTGGAGGACGGAGAGCATGGGCTTGAACTGGCACTTGAGCACGGGTATGCTCTCATTATCCTGGACTTGATGCTGCCGAAAATGGACGGATTAGAGGTATGCAAACGGATTCGGGAGCAGGATAAGCAGATTCCCATCCTGATGCTGACCGCAAAATCGGAGGAGCTGGACAAGGTGCTCGGGCTGGAGTTGGGGGCGGACGATTACATCACCAAACCGTTCAGCATCCGTGAGCTTATCGCCCGGATCAAGGCCATATTGCGCCGGGTCGAGGTGACCAACGGACGCCGGTCTGATACCGATGAACATAATGAATTGGAATACGGAACCCTCCGGATTGAGTTTGAGAAAAGGAAAGTGACCCTCAACGAAACCCCTGTGGATTTAACAGTGAAGGAATTCGACCTGTTGGGCTTGTTCGCCAGAAACCCCGGGCGGACTTACAACCGGCAGGATCTGCTGGATCTGGTCTGGGGTTATCAGTTTATCGGCTATGAACATACGGTCAATTCCCACATCAACAGGTTGAGGAATAAAATCGAAGAAGATTCTTCCAATCCGCAATACATTCGAACGGTTTGGGGTGTGGGCTATCGATTTGCCGAACCGGAGGAGTTAGAAGCATGAAAAAATTTTTCCGAACGTTTTATGGAAAACTGTCGGCCGTCTTTCTGGTGTTGCTGATCATCATGGGGCTCGTGCAAACGTACATTACGCTGCAAACCTCCTCCCGGTTTATTGCAGAAGTGGATCAGCGCCTGAACCTGAGCCTGGCCCGGGACATGGCCGCCGAAATCAAGCCATTCCTCGGCGAAGAGATTGACTACGCGAGTATTAAAAGCGCCATCCATTATATGATGGTGATGAATCCCAAGGTGGAGATTTACCTGTTGGATGCTCGGGGCCAGATCCTCTCCTTCTTTGCGGAACCGGGCAAAACCGTGGAGGCGGAGGAGGTGAACCTCAAACCAATTCACCAGTTTCTGGCTGAAGACCGGAGGACCCCCATCCTCGGGGAAGATCCCCGGCATCCCCGGCGCAGCAAACCGTTTTCGGTGGCCCAATTATCGCTGGGAGAAAATCAGCCGGGTTACCTGTATATCATTATCGGCAGCGAGCAGTATGATTCCGCAGCCCAGATGGTCCGGGAGAGTTACATTGCGAAAACTACCATCCGGGGGCTGGTTATCACCCTCTTTTTCGCCGGGATTATCGGGCTGATACTGTTTGCCGTGCTCACCAGGCGCCTCCACCGGATGGCCCAGGTGGTGCGGGATTTCGAGCAGGGGGATTACGACAAACGCATCGATCAGACTTCCGACGATGAGATTGGTCAGCTGGGCAGGTCATTTAATCAGATGGCTGACACCATCGTGGCCAATATGGAAGAGCTGAAACGGACGGATCATCTGCGGCGGGAACTGATTGCCAATGTCTCGCATGACCTCCGCAGCCCTCTGGCCTCGATTCAAGGGTATCTGGAGACCATCCTCATGAAGGAATCCTCATTGGAACCCGACAAACGCCGCCAGTTTTTAGAGATAATTCTCAAAGATACCGAACAGCTCAACAAATTGGTGCACGAGTTATTCGAACTATCCAAACTGGATGCCAGAGAAACAGAGCCAAACCTGGAGCCGTTTCCTATCGCGGAGTTAGTGCAGGATGTCGTGATGAAGTATACCGGCAAGGCAAAGAAAGCGCAGGTGGAACTGGATGCGTCAATTCCGTCGGATGTACCGCTGGTCAGCGCCGATATCGCCATGATGGAACGGGCGCTTTCAAACCTCATAGAGAATGCCATCGACTACACTCCGCAGGATGGCAAGATCCGGGTGGGAGTGGAACGCGAGAACGGCGGCGTGGAAATCACCATCGAGGATACCGGGATCGGGATTCCCGAAGAGGACCTGCCCCATATTTTCGATCGGTTTTATCGCGGCGTAAAAAGTCGTCCCATGAAAAACGGCAGCACCGGTTTGGGACTCGCAATAACCAAGAAACTTCTTGAATTGCACGGCAGTACAATTACCGTTCAGAGCGAAGTCGGGGTTGGCACGAGGTTTACATTTAGTATCCAATCCCCTTCCGAAGGTAATTGAGTCCCCCGCACCTGATACTGTTTCAAGGAGGAGGGGGCCACAGAGGCGCGTCCGGTATCATCTGCGGCGCGCCTCTGTTTGATTATTTCAGACACTGAATGAGTCTCGGAAAGGATAGGATCCGAACGATTCGGTTTGCACCTCTCCTCTGCCATTCACACCCACCCGCCTTGTCATCCCGAGTCCTGTCTTTCAAGGGCGCCGTCAGGTCCCGATTCCAAGTGTCCCACATCTGTGATGTGGATGACAGTTGGTTATCGGGGAGCGATCTCCACCGAAGATCGCCGGGTTCGACTGCGCGCCTCTCTGGGACGACGCAGCCGCGGGTGCGCCTCCGGCGGCGTCCCGCACTTCATAGAGCGCAATCACACCGCAGGATTTCTGGTAGAGAT
>DATFLS010000595.1:0-8525 GCA_035267465.1 bacterium | reverse complement strand
CTCCGGCCAAACAGGAGCGACGAATCTGGAACCTGGCCGGCGAGTTGATCACACCGAAAATCGTCTGGGCGTTCAACCAGGCCCTCATGGATTTCGGCGCCAAAATCTGCAGGGCCCAGCGCCCGAAGTGCGGTATCTGTCCCCTGCGATCCTTCTGCATAGAATATGAACGCCGCCGGAGCCCCCAGATGGAGATACCGTATGCCGAAGCCGATCCCCAATTCACCAAAGCCGCCGAACCGTACGTTCCCTATGCGCGGAACCAGGACGCCTCAGCGGAGTAATTACGACCATCTCCTTACTTTTAGGTATATGAATCTGTGAGTTCCTGCCCTCTGCCCAGGTTAACAGGCTGTTTCTGACATGAGGTCACGCTCACCTGGAGAAGTGCGCCTGTTGACTTTCAGCGGTCAATAGGTCGACTTTTTTAAGTGGAAAGGGTGACTTCACCAACTGCATATGCTGAGTATTCCAGGTGTCTCGAGTGACTGCAGCAAATGTACACGGTGAGTTTACCACTTTCACCAGGCAGGATTGAGCGAGGAAATCAACGGTCTCCCGATGATCCATGCCATCGGTTGAACCAAGGTGAGATTAGAAAATTTGCTCTGTTTGCTGAGAAGACACCGTACTGGAATACTCCCGTGAAGTGGGGCAGTAAAGTAAGGATTGACACCGGGCCTCCGCTATCTCTTGCAGATGGATAATGAGGGCACAGTTTTGATAGTATGGATCGAAAAAATGACAAAACTTCTGGCGGATTGTTTTGTAAAAAAAGCAGCATAGGCCTTGTAGAATGGACTGAAAGCTGGGCCCGTCGGCTTGAAAATTTTGATATAAAATGATAATTATACACAAACACATTGAATCATCGACGTGAGGTAAGTATGAGTGGAGAACGTTCAGATATCCAGGGAATGGACAGGCGCAGTTTTTTACGCTATACAGCAGCGGCGGGGGCCGGATTGATTTTCTCCCCGCTTATCCGGGCACAGGAGAGAGAGCAGTCTGCGCTGGAAGATATTAATGTCGCTCTGCTCGGCTCCGGTTCACAGGGGCAGGTGCTTTTAAATTCCTGTCTCAAGATCCCGGGGTTAAACTTTCAGGCAGTCTGCGATATCTGGCAGGATTGGAATCAGAAGCGGGCGGCTCGTCTGTTGCAGAAATACGGGCACGACGTCACCCGTTATATCGACTATCAGGAGATGCTCGCTTCTGAGCCGGACCTGGATGCGGTCATAATCGCCACGCCGGATTTCTGGCACGAGGAGCATGCCGTTGCCTGTCTGGAAGCGGGCCTGAGTGTTTACTGTGAAAAGGAGATGTCGAATACGCTGGACGGGGCCCGCAATATTATGCTGGCACAGCGCCGCACCGGAACTATTTTGCAGATCGGTCATCAACGCCGCAGTAATCCCCGTTATCTGCACGTCTATAACCGCCTGATTCAGGATGCCCAGATACTGGGTACCATCACCACTGTGAACGGTCAGTGGAACCGGGCGGTCCAGCCGGACAACTCCTGGCCCGACGGGGCGGCGATCGACCCGGCGATTCTCCGGCGCTTTGGATACGAAAATATGCATCAGTTTCGCAACTGGCGCTGGTATCGCGGCCTGGGCGGCGGACCGATTGTTGATCTGGGGTCGCACCAGATCGACATCTATAACTGGTTTCTCGACTCCCCGCCAAGCAGTGTGACGGCAAACGGAGGTACCGATTACTACGATCCGGCCACCCATGAATGGTACGATACGGTCATGGCCTTATATACCTACAATACCGAGTACGGCACGGTCCGCGCATTTTATCAGACCATCACCACCAACAGCAATCAGGGGTATTACGAAAAATTCCTGGGCGACGAAGGATCGGTGGTGATTTCCGAATCCGCATCCCGCGGTTCGGTGTACCGGGAACCCGGTGCGCCGCAGTGGGATAAGTGGGTGAAACTGGGATACATTAATGCGCCGGAAGAAGATGAGCAGAACCAACAGCAGGAGAGCGGCGCAGTCCTGGATGTCCGGGAAACCCTGGCTCCCCCGGCGTTCGAATTACCGGTGGAACTGAATGATCCCTATCACATGCCGCACCTGAAGAACTTTTTCAATACCATCCGCGGCAAGGATACGCTGAATTGCCCGGCGGATATCGGGTATGAAACTGCCGTCACCGTCCTGCGGGTCAACGAAGCGGTGGAGGCCGGTCGCACTCTTCCGTTCCGGCCGGATGAATTCGAGGTTCCGGGCGCCATCTCCGGTATCACGTCAGGAGAAACCGAGAGCTAACGGCAGCGCTGCGCTAGGAGAGCAACTGCTCAATCGCCGCCATCGCGACCCGGGGATTGGTGTCTAACCAGTATAACTTATTCTGAATCACGTAAAAGAAGTGGGCCCGCTGGTGTTGTAACGTCATGTACACATTCTCGCCATAACTGGTGAGGTGGCGAACATGCTGAAAGCCCATTTGTCCCCCAACCTGAGGATCCCGGATCCGTGCCGCCATTTTCTGCAAATCCGCCAGAGCCTGTGTCGAGTCCTGGTAGACGGTGAGGTATAAGGTACTGCTGAATTCGCCACCCTGGTACTCACCGATGTAATTGTCGGCAGTGGTGACTTCCTTCTTATGGAGCTGGGTGATAGCCTGGTCCGCCGCCTCACCCCGGATGATCTGCTGCAAAGTCATATCCTGAATCGAATCGGGAAGAGGAGTGTCATTTTGAATGCCTCCGCCGCACCCGATCAACAGTATAACTCCCAACACGATTGTGATCTTTTTCATCATAATCTCCTATTAATTTGGTGAACTATAATTATAGTCTGAAATTTATCGCCTGTCCTTACGAATACGTAAAGCCAGGACGGTTCCCACCAGCGCCGCCGCCAATCCGATGCAGAAAATTCCAGTGATTGCATTACTGAATGCTCCCAGGAGCGGTTCCAGCAAATCCACCGGTAACATTCCCCGGACATCCCCGGTGAGGAGCGAGGTCGGTTCGTTGAACTGAGACTGGATCTGTTCCGGTAAACCGGCATAGAGTGCCGTCGACTTCACCCCTACCACTCCCTGAACAAAAATATTTGTTAACACTGCCCCCATCAAACTCACCCCGATGGTCGCACCAATCCGCCGCGCCAGTTGCTGGGATGCGGTCACCACTCCCATCACCGCGATATCAACCGCATTTTGCAGAGTGACCAGCACTCCGGGTGTTTGCATCCCCATGCCGACGCCAAGTGTCAGCATAATCAGGATAATGAGCCATAAGGGGGTCGCCTCATTCAGCCGGAGCGCCACTGCACAACCGACCACCAGCAGGAGCATCCCATAGATTATCATCACGCGCCCGCCGGTTCGGTGAATAATCCTCCCGGTGATGAAGCTGGCCCCGGACCAGCCAATCGACAGCGGCATAATCACCACACCCGCAGTCAATGCGTCGCCCCCTTTGCTGGCCTGTACATACAGTGGCACGTACGAAATCAGCCCGATAATGGTGAATCCTCCCAGCAGTGCCACCAGATTGGTCAGTCGGAACACCGGCAGCCGGAAGAACTCCAGCGGAAAGATCGGATCCCGGGCCCAGCGTTCGATATACACGAAGAAGACGGATGTAACCACCGCGGCCAGCAGCAAACCGACTACACTCCAGTGCCAGAAGGACACCCGCTGACCGAACCGTAAAAATCCCAGCAAAAGGAGGGTAATGGAAATCAGCAGCAGCAGGGCGCCGGCATAATCCACCGGGTGCTTCTCCTCCGGGATATGCACCTCCTGATAGGCAACCTTAATCAGGTAGACCGAACTGATACCGAACGGGATATTCAGGTAGAACACCCATCGCCAGCTCAGGGTCAGAACAATGGCCGACCCCAGCAGCGGCCCCAGAATGCTGGAAATTCCCCAGACAGCACTGGTGTATCCCAGGGCCCGACCCCGCTGGTTGGGCGGAAACACCTTCCCGATCAGCGCGTAGGGTACCGAAAACATCCCTCCCGCTCCCAATCCCTGGACCGCGCGAAAGACCACCAGCTGCACCATGTTTGCCGAGAGTCCGCTGAGAATGGATCCCAGCAGAAACAGAAATACCGCCGCATAGAAATTGCGCTTGATGCCAATCACATCACAGAGTTTCCCAAAGATGGGCATCGAAATCGCTCCGGTGAGCATATAGCTGGTGAAGACCCAGCTGTAGATAGCCAGCCCGCCCAGTTCCGTCACAATGGTGGGCATTGCCGTGCTGACCACGGTCCCGTCTATCCCGGCCAGAAAGACTCCCAGCATAATCCCCAGGATAATACGCGACAGGTGCTGTCTGTTATGCTGCTCCGGATTCATGGTCTCTTCTTAGTAAAACACCCAAAGGTAATAAAACACAGGCGGGTGAGAAAAGGAACTTATACTCCGTGGAAGAGCCTTCTGAATCGCACTGCTCTTGGCAATCTACGCACATACATCTGTTCAGAGCCGCACAATCCCCTGCCCGTTCAGATGGACCGAATGGAAGACCAGCAGCCAGTTCTTCAGATAATGCGGAAGCAGAAAATTCTCCTGGACATACTTCCGGGCATTCTCTCCCAGATGATTGGCAAGCTCCGGATTGGCGAGAATCTCACGGACCCGGAGAGCGGTCCCCTCCACTAACTGCACCAGCATGCCGTTACCCCGATGCAGGATCTGGCGCTTGATCCCACCGACGCTGCCACCGATAACCGGCTTCCCCTTCCACATGGCCTCGGTCACGGTGAGTCCGAAACCCTCCCGAAGCGATTTCTGCACAATCACCGAGGCGGCACGCTGCAGTGCGTTAATTTCCAGGTGACTATCCGGTGGGAGGTTTAAAATATGGATGTGCTCCACGCCCTCCGCCTCCGCATGAACGTCTTGCAGCACATGGGCGCCTTCCGGATCGTCTGCCGCACCGCCGCCGGCCAGAATTCGGATCGTGTCGAGTTCCGTATCCGGAATAAACGTGTTATACGACTCGAGGGTGATTGGTTCATTCATTCAGTCGCCTTTCAATCATTTCCACTAGTTTCGAGCGGAGTTCGTACAGGTCATAAATGTAAGGGCTCAGTTCTTCTATTTTATCTGCCAGATCGTAATCGTGTAATTGTTCCCGAATCCAGAGACTGAAATCATTCTCAGGTTTCCCCATTCGCACCCGTGCCTCAGTCAGATGGTAGAAAATAGAGTAGCTGTCAACCCGGGCGATACAGTCCCGAAAGGACTCCGGACTATCCGCAGCGTATCCGGTGGGAATGATAAAACTTTGTATCTCGGAAAAGTAAAATTCGCGTCCCTTGGGGACCCTGGGCAGAGTTTCAACTTCTCCGATATGTCGCCGCAGGTGCTCAATCAAGGCCGCTCTGGCATCACGAATACTGGTGTACCTGAGGGGATCCACCGATGATAAGCGCTCAGCCAGCAGATTTTCCTGCAGCTGCCGCCAGCACCATCGGGCAAAATCATTGAGGTGGCCTCCGGTTTCAAAATGCCACCGGAATAAGGCATGGTGGAGATGGTAAAAAATCGATGATCCGGAGACGGTTTCCACGCCATCCAACAGCGAACGGAGACTATCCGCTTTAACCCCGGTGTACTTTACTAATCCCGCTTCGGTATAGAATTGGAATGTATCATCAATCATAGGCCTTCCGGTTCCCAGTTCATCGGTTCAATGTCAGGATAGAGTATAATCACGTGCACTTCCATGGTCCCGCTTCAGTCTCAGGAAACTAGTTTAGCATCGGTTTTATCAAGGTCCGGTTCAAGTAATTGTTGCATGGTTTGCCCATCCGGCTGCAGTTCCATGCACAGCCGACTACATTTCCACCAACATGTCCAGATTCTGTTCAATCCACCATTTCAAATCCTTTTCGCGCACATGCCGGCGCATTCGCTGCATGGTCTCCTTCATCCGCTGTTCCGGCATCTCCAGCGCTTCCTTAATGGCGGTTGCACCCTGTTCGATATCGAACGGATTGATGGCCACCAGATCGGGGAATTCCCGGGCGACTCCGGCCAGTTCACCCAGGACCAGCGCTCCCCGCTCATCATGCCGGGCCGCAGCGAATTCCTTGGCAATTAAATTCATTCCGTCCCGGATGGGTGTAATCAGCGCCACGTCGGCTGCACGATAATAGGCAATAAGCTCTTCCTGGGGTAAACCACGATAGAAATAATGGATCGGCACCCAGCCCCGGACAGAGAACTTCCCGTTAATCCGGCCCGCATGATATTCGATCTCATCCTTCATTTGCTGGTACTCCGGCACGTGGGTCCTGCTGGGAACCGCGATTTGAATGAGGGATGCTCGCCCCACATAATCAGGATATTTATCGAAGAATCGTTCCAGGGTAAGTAACCGCTGTTTGATGCCCTTGGTGTAATCGAGACGATCAACACCCAGGATGAGATGCTGGGCATTCATTGTTTTTCTAATGTCCCTGGCTTTGCTGATCGTTTCATCCGATCCTCCCAGGGAATCGAAATACCCGAAATTCACACCGATTCCTCTGGGCAGGAGTTTCACCACCCGGTTACCAACATATATTTCGAGTGCTTCCCGATCCCAGTCATAACCGAGGGTTCTCTCGACAGCTCTGCCGAAGTTCAGGCAGTACTGGGGCAGATGAAATCCGATGACGTCGTTCCCCAGCATCCCCTCCAGTATCTCTGCTCGCCATGGGATAAACCGGAAAAAGTCCGCATGGGGGAAGGGGATGTGCCAGAACAGGCTGGACTTCAGGTTCGGGATTTCCTCCTGGATGATCCCGGCGACCAGCGCCAGATGGTAATCCTGCAGCCAGAGCAGATCGTTATCAACATCAATTTCTTTGATTATCGCTTCTGCAAATTTGCGGTTCACATTGTCATAGGCCTCCCAGTGCTCATCCTGAAAGTTCGCCTGTTCCAGGAAATAATGGGAGAGCGGCCAGAGCGCCTGGTTCGCAAATCCATAGTAATAATTGGTTACCTCTTCCTGAGTGAGAAAGACCCGGCGCTGCTCGAATCGGGGTTCCTCACCCGGCACCAATTGCTTTGCCGGAAGCTGCTCTCTTTCAGACACATCTCCGCCGGCCCAGGAGATCCACATGCCATGGGTTGTTCGAATGATAGGAATAAGGGCAGAGACCAATCCGCCAATGGTTGCCTGGTATTGGTAACCACCGTCCGTTTTGGTGACCGTGTAGGGTTCACGATTCGAGCAAAGCATCAACCGTTTGCCCCGTAAATCGACCTCAACAGGAGTCTGTACCATCACGCTCTCTGCGTTTCTTCTCTACCCCGCCACTTCCGGGATGATATATTTCTTACGGTCACTACCATCTTCCTCTCATTCAATGAACAGAAAAAATATTCACTGATTAGGAGTAATTCAAGTCAGTGGTGGTTTTGTAAAGGCCTGGTATTCCGGTATTCACACCAATTTAAAGGATAATCATGGTGTTTCAACCAGTAAGGGCAGCTGGTTTTTAGACTGAATGTACGGGCCATCCGAAGCGGATAGACAGAATTACGCTGCACAGATAATGTATTCTATTGAACTGATGAGGTTATTCCGAGGTGTGCTGTTCCACGGATTGATACTCCGAGATACCGCGTTTCAGGGTATCCCAGGCGAGGGTCGCGCATTTCAGGCGGACCGGAAAATCCGCCACACCCTTCAGTGAGACCACATCCAGATACTGGTCCGAGTCCGGAAACTCCGCTTCTCCGGCCATCATCCCTTCGAAGATCTTGACCAAATCGAGGGCCTCCTCCAGGGATTTCCCTTCCATCAGGTCAGTCATCATGGAAGAGGACGCCATGCTGATAGAGCAGCCGTGCCCGTCGAATGTGATTTCGCTGATACGGTCTTCCTCGTTGATTTTCACATAGACTTCCAGAGTATCTCCGCAACTGGGATTATGGCCGCCTTCTTTAAAGGTTGGTTCTTCCAGAACTCCCCGGTGCCGGGGCGCCCGATAATGATCCAGTATGACCTCTTTATACAGTCCGTTTAGCGACACTCCCGAAAATCTCCCGTACTTTATTCAACGCCTGCAGAAATATGTCTATTTCTTCGGTGGTATTATAAAAGTATAGGCTGATTCGGGCGGTAGATCCAACATTTAATTTTCGCATCAACGGTTGTGCACAGTGATGTCCGGCCCGGATCGCCACGCCATCCCGATCAACAATGGTTGCGATATCGTGGGGATGGGTCCCTTCCATGGTAAAAGACACGATGCCTCCGCGTTTCCCCAGGGGACCGTACACCTGGATATCATCATAATACTTCATCCGCTGCATGGTGTAATTCATCAAATCGCTCTCGTGAGCGTGGATGGCTTCCATGCCGATATTCCGGAGATAATCAATGGCATGGCCCAGCGAAATCGCCTGGGCGATGTTCGGCGTACCAGCCTCGAATTTCCACGGCGGATCTTTATAGGTGGAGGAATCGAGATACACTTCTTCGATCATCTCTCCGCCGCCGAGGAACGGATTCATCGCCTCCAGCCACTCCGCTTTCCCAT
>DATFLS010000594.1:0-6794 GCA_035267465.1 bacterium | reverse complement strand
TGAAACAGGGTGATTATCACACTGGTTGCTTTGGAAAATGGGGATTGGGAGATGCCCGTACAACCGGTGTGCCCACCCGACAGGGATTTGATGAATACTTAGGTCCGCTGGATCAGGTACATGCACATTTTTATTACCCTGAATATCTCTGGCATAACGAAGAAAAATATCCTCTGACCGGAAATCAAAATGGCAGGCAGGAACAATATTCCAATGACTTGTTTACTGAGTTTGCCATGGATTTTATTAAACGTCAACCCGAAAACGAAGCACCGTTTTTCTGTTACATTCCCTACACCATCCCTCATACGGAGCTCCTGGTTCCGGAAGATTCCTTGAAAGAATATCTTGGAACATTCCCGGAGGAACCCTTCGAGTACCAGGGACACTATGCCGGGCAGGAGCATCCCCATGCGGCGTTCGCGGCGATGATAACCCGAATGGATGGCTACATAGGTCAGATCGTGGATCTGATCGACAGCCTGGGGATGCGAGAGAATACTTTGGTCCTCTTCACCAGTGATAATGGGGGACAAAGAAGCGGAGCCGGTGTGGATTTGGAATTCTTCAAGGGGAATTATCCCTTGCGGGGATGGAAAGGAAACTTGTATGAAGGAGGAATTCGGGTTCCCGCTATTGCCCGCTGGCCGGGAAAAATTGCACCGGGGAGTTTTAGTGACCAGGTTTGGGCGTTCTGGGATTTCCTCCCGACGGCAGCGCAATTGGCCGGAGTCAGAACCCCCGATGGTATAGATGGTGTCTCGATTGTTCCCGCGCTGTTCGATAGAGCTGTACTTGAACGAGAGATGATGTATTGGGAAGTATATCGAGGGGGGGATGTATACCAGGCGGTCCGGATGGGTGACTGGAAAGCAGTCCGCCACGGGCAGGACGAGCCGACTGAATTGTATAATCTGCGGATCGATCTTGCAGAAAAATTCAATCTGGCCGATAACTACCCTGACCTGATTGCGAGAGCGAATCGATTGTTTAAAGGGTCACATACGGAACCCAGACCACAGGAAGAACCGGATGCTCCCGGAGATCGCCGGTATCGGTAAGGCCCGGGAGGGAATCCTGCTATCAAATCCCCGGAAAGTTCTCTTCCAACTAACCAGCAGCCAGCCACATCAGGGAGGTGGGACAATTCGACTCGGGATTGGTCGGCCCCTCGTGAACAGCAGGATGTTCGAGATGGCATCCGGGTGAGATAGATGCGGGAACCGGAAGCTGGGCGCAATGTATTGATGATTTACATCGTAGAGTTTCCTACCTGATAAATCTCCGACCTCCGGCCAGCCGTAGTTTCTTTGTAGGTCTCACATATTCTGAAAAAGTATACAACCGTATCCGATAATTGTCCTAACCTGTCCGTTTGACCACCTTCTTTGTAAATATGACTAAATTTCTGATATTTCCTGTTGCATCTTCATCAGTATTTGTTATATTGGACCTTTAAATTATCAAATGTACAAAATATAACATAAAAAGCATTCAAACTGGCAATTATAATTTTAATAAAAATATAATTAATATTTTATATGAGGTGAATATAGAATTTTCGGCACTTCTGAATTGTCAATGATTGCTTGGTAGGTAAAGCAGATTCCTCCATTTCCGCAGGGGAGAACTTCTTCCTTTGAAGAAATGCCCGGAGGGATTCAGTGTTTGAAGTCAGAGATGTTTTTTCACGAGGCGGACTACCAACGGAAAGATATCAACTGGTCACCGGAGGAAGTTCTGAGTTTGGTGGCTATGGAGAATGCTAATCGCAATGGAAGCCATGAGGAGATATATGTCTGCTTATATTCGAGTACTTAAAAAAGGGAAGTGGTTGGTTGGCCTGGTTTGTTTAGCTGTAGTAGGCGCAGTGGACGCTCAGGAAGTGGGCGCCGAAGCGTTCACGCAGCATGAAGTGGTGCTGGATACGGTGTGGACTCTGGTGGCTGCCGTGCTGGTGATGTTTATGCAGGCGGGCTTTGCCATGCTGGAATCCGGGTTCACCCGTGCGAAGAATGCCAGCAATATTATGATGAAGAACCTGATGGATTTTTCCATCGGGAGCATTGCCTTCCTGGTGTTCGGGTTCGGCATCATGTTTGGCGCCGGAAATGCCTTGTTCGGGACCAGCGGGTTTTTCCTGCAGGATACCGGCTCCACCTTCGCCTCGCTCGACTGGACGCCGATTCCTCTGGAATGCAAGTATTTTTTCCAGCTGGTCTTTGCCGCGACTGCGGCCACCATCGTTTCCGGTGCGATGGCCGAACGGACCAAATTTATCGCCTACCTCTTTTACAGCGTTGCCATTACCGGATTGATCTATCCCGTAGTCGGCCACTGGATCTGGGGAGGTGGTTGGCTAAGTGAACTGGGCATGTGGGATTTTGCCGGGTCTACTGTGGTCCACTCCGTGGGGGGATGGGTGGCTTTAACCGGAGCAATAATGCTGGGGCCCCGTCTGGGAAAATATAATTCAGACGGCTCCTCCAATGCCATTGCCGGCCATAATATCCCGTTGGCTACTCTGGGTGTGTTTATCCTCTGGTTCGGCTGGTTCGGGTTCAATCCCGGCAGCACCATGGGAGCCAGTACCGATATCGCACATATCGCCGTCACGACCAATCTTTCTGCGGCGGCCGGAGCCATCGCCGCTATGCTTACCGCCTGGCAGATGTTCAAAAAACCGGATACCAGTATGGCGTTGAATGGGGCAGTGGCAGGCCTGGTGGCCATCACCGCCCCCTGTGCTTTTGTGTCGGCAGGTAGTGCTATCTGGATCGGGATTATTGCGGGTGTTCTGGTTGTGCTGGGGGTGGTGTTCTTCGATCAGGTGCTGCATGTGGATGATCCCATTGGCGCGGTATCCGCTCATGCCGTAAGCGGGGTCTGGGGTACACTGGCCGTGGGAATCTTCGCCCAGGATGCCTTTATGCCGGGCACCACCGGTGACGGACTGCTGTTCGGAGGCGGATGGCATCTGCTGGGCGCCCAGGCCCTGGGAGTAATTACAGTAGCCGCCTGGTGCCTGGGCAGCGGCTTTGTGCTGTTCTATGTCATTAAGAATTTGGTCGGACTCCGGGTGGACAAGGATGAGGAACTGCGGGGACTGGATATCGATGAACACGGCATGGAATCCTATGCCGGATTTCAAATTTTTACCACGGAATAAACTCGAAAGTTAGAGGCCCTGACTCAGGTGCACCGGCAGCAGCCCGGATGGACGCTAATGATGCAGGGCGAAGGAGGCCCGAACGAGATGAAATTAGTTATCGCGATGATTCAACCACATAAACTGCCGGAAGTGAAACGGGCGCTGTTTAACGCCCAGGTATATAAAATGACCGTGACCAATGCCGTGGGATGCGGGGAGCAACGCGGATATACGGAAGCCTACCGCGGTGTGAAACAGGAGGTAAATCTGCTCAAGAAGACCCGGATAGAAATTGCAGTGAACGAGGATTTTGTGGAGCCCACCATCAACGCCATTATCGAAGGCGCCCGATCCGGGGACATCGGTGACGGCAAGATCTTCGTGGTGGATCTCATGGACTGCATTCGTATCCGCACCGGCGAGCGGGGCATGGTTGCTATCGGTTAACCCGGTGTGAAAACGAGAAACTGACCACACGAGCAAGAGCAAAGGAGACATATGTTAGCATACAGAGATATCCGGAAACTCATCAAGGAGCACGAAGTGGAGTTCGTGGATTTAAAATTCACCGATCTCCCGGGACAGTTGCAGCATTTCACCATGCCCATCGATATCTTCTCCGAGGACCTGTTCCTGGAAGGCATCGGATTCGACGGCTCGTCTATTAAAGGATTTCAGTCGATCGATGAAAGCGATCTGCTGCTGAAACCGGATAAAGACACCGCCTTTCTGGATCCCTTCTATGATGAGACCACCCTCAGTTTTTTGTGTAACGTGAAGGATCCGGTCACCCTGAAGATCTATTCCCGGGATTCCAGGAGTATCGCCCAGAAGGCAGAACGATGTCTGACGACCATGGGGCTGGCCGACAAGGGATATTTCGGTCCGGAAGCGGAGTTTTACATCTTTGATGATGTGCGATACGATCAGACGTACAACGAAGGTTTTTATCATCTGGATTCCCAGGAAGGATTCTGGAATTCGGGGAAGGATGAGGGTCCTAACCTCGGCTATAAACCCCAGTACAAGGAAGGCTATTCGCCTGCTCCTCCCATGGACAGCTATCATAATCTGCGGTCCAAAATGGTCCAGGTGATGCGGAAAATCGGCATTGACGCCGAAGTGCACCATCATGAGGTGGCGACCGGGGGACAGGCGGAAATCGATTTGAAGTATAATACGTTGATCTATACGGCGGATGCCCTGATCAAGTATAAATATGTGATCAAGAACCTGGCCCGCCGGTTCAACAAGACGGTCACCTTCATGCCCAAACCTATTCTGTTTGATAACGGGTCCGGCATGCACGTGCATCAGAGTCTCTGGAAGAACGGGACCAACCTGTTTTACGAAGCGGGCGGCTACGCGGATCTCAGTGAGATGGCCCGGCATTATGTGGGGGGCCTGATTCACCACGCTCCCAGCCTCCTGGCCTTTTGTGCGCCGACTACGAATTCGTATCGCCGGCTGGTGCCGGGGTACGAGGCGCCGATTAATCTCATCTACTCCCAGCGAAACCGCAGCGCCTGTGTTCGCATCCCGATGTACTCCGGCAGTGCCAGCGCCAAGCGGATTGAATTCCGGCCGCCGGATCCGTCCTGTAATCCGTATCTTGCCCTGGCAGCCATGCTGATGGCGGGGATTGACGGCATCATGAACCGGATCGAACCACCGGATCCCATCGATAAGGACCTGTACAACCTGCCGCCGGAGGAGAAATTGAACGTCCGCTCCACGCCCGGCAGTCTGGAGGAAGTGCTGCATGCTCTGGAACAGGATCACGAGTACCTGCTGCGTGAAGGTGTCTTCACTGAAGACCTCATCGAAATGTGGATTCATTATAAATACAACCACGAGATCGACATCGTGCGCCAGCGTCCGCATCCGGCGGAATTCGCGCTCTATTATAATGTGTGACGACCCCCGGCGCATGGAAGCATGTAATGGTCTGGCGAGACGGCAAGCAGCAAATTCATCTCTGCAAATATTAAATTAGAAAAGTAAGGAGAAATAGATATGATCGGCATCTGGATAGCAATCGGACTGATTATCCTTGCAGTCAGTCTGGCTTTTATTAAAAGTAATCTGCGCATATGTTCTCCCAATGAGATCCTGATTTTTTCGGGACGCAAGCGCAGACTCGACGACGGAGAGGTGGTGGGATATCGAATTATCAAGGGGGGACGCGGATTCAAGATCCCTATTATCGAATCGGTGAGCCGCATGTCGCTGGAAACGATTCCCATCGAGATTGAGCTCACCGGCGCCCTTTCCGGGGGCGTGATTCCGGTGAACGTGAAGGCCGGCGCGAACATCAAAATCGCCGGCAAAGAGGAGGAGGGTTTGTCCAACGCAGTGGAGCGGTTCCTCAATCAGCCCCGGACGGAGATCTCCCGGATCGCCAGGGAGAACCTTGAGGGAAGTATTCGCGGCGTGCTCTCCATGATGTCCCCGGAAGAGGCCAACTCCCAGCGATTGCGGTTCGCCCAGCAAGTCATCGAGGAATCCGCCGATGATTTCCGTCGATTGGGTTTAATCCTGGATACCTTCAAGATTCAGAATATATCAGATACGGAAAATTATCTGGAGGCCATCGGACGTAAGCGGAACGCGGAAGTGCAGCGGGATGCGAAAATCGCGGAGGCCGAATCCGAAGCGGAAGCCCGTGAAGTGTCCGCCCGGGCGAAAGAACGCGGGAGCATCGCCGAGAGCGAATCCGAGATGCGGGTGGTGGAGGCGCAGAATAAGCTGCGTGTCAAACGCGCCAATCTGGATGCGGAGAGTAACAAGGCGGAAGTCCAGGCGCAGATGGCCGGTGATATCACCCGGGCATCCGAGGAAAAAGTGCTGGAAGCAGAACGTATTGAACTCAATCGCAATAAGTACCAGGCGGAAGTGGTTATCCCTGCCAATGCGGAGCGGGAAGCCATGAAACTGAAGGCGGAAGGCCATGCAGCCCGGCACCTGGAAGATGGAAAAGCCACGGCCGAAGCCATTAATCTGATGCGGAAAGAATGGGAGAAAGGGGAAACCCGGGAACTCTTCCTGCTGCAGCAGCTCCCGGATCTGATCGATAAGATCACCCGTGTGCTCTCCGAAAACCTCGAGATTGAAAAGATAACCGTGGTCGATAACGGCAACGGCGGCGGCATTCCGGGGCTGACCAAAAATTTGACCGGATCCGTGGTGTCCATCATGGAAGAGTTGAAAAACGCCACCGGACTGGACATCCCCGGTATTTTGAAACCCAACAACAAACGGGGCAAGCAGGATATAGGGAAGGAATTGTGAGGAGGTTATTCCCCCACCAGTCAGGAGGATGAGAGATGTTGAGATTGTACTGGGTACTGTGAAGCTGAAAATAATATTTCAGTGCATCAGCACGAATACGATATAGAACAAATAATCTCCAGCCCGGCGCCCCGGAATCATACTGAAGTCCTAATAGCAGGTGATAGAATTTCTTTCTGGGCCATCCCCTGAGGGTGGGGGATATGAGTCATTGGAGAAAAGATGAGAAACAACTCTTTACGCAACTCCTGTGACCACAATATAATCTCGTTGTCATCGCCAGGACTGTTGTTGCCTGTCGAAGTGAAAGTCCCATAGATATCAATCTATGGGGCTTTTTCATCAGGATTTG
>DATFLS010000593.1:0-3735 GCA_035267465.1 bacterium | reverse complement strand
ATGTTATTCAGCTGAGAGATAAGCAGGCAACTTCGAAAAAACTCTATGAAGAAAGTCTCCTCCTCCGTCAACTGACCAGAGAAACGGGTGTGCCCTTTATAGTGAACGATCGGCTGGATATTGCCCTGGCTTCCGAAGCGGACGGAGTGCATCTGGGCCAGGATGATTTGCCGATTCCGGCGGCCCGGAAGGTGCTGGGATCGGATAAAATCCTGGGATGTTCCGCCGGTACACTGGAAGAAGCGATACAGGGAGAACGGGAGGGGGCAGATTATATCGGAGTCGGTCCCGTGTTTGAAGCGCGGGACACCAAACCTGATGCGGGCCAGCCACGGGGCTTGCACCTGATTGACCAGATAAAGGCGGTATGCCACATTCCGGTGGTAGCCATCGGGGGGATAAATCACGCAAATGCTCAAGCGGTGCTGAATGCAGGTGCTGACTGTCTGGCTGTCATCTCTGCCGTGGTGACTGCAGAGGATATCCGGCAGGCAACCCTCGATTTGAAGACAATTATTACATCAGGTGCCCGGACAGAATGAAATTGAGAGGAGGATGCGGATGAAACGTGTCTTAACAATTGCAGGATCCGACAGCGGCGGTGGCGCCGGAATCCAGGCGGATCTCAAAACCTTCGCCGTGTTCGGAACGTTCGGAATGTCCGCGATCACCGCGATCACTGCACAGAATACGGTGAGTGTGACAGCAGCGCATGAATTACCATTGGACTTGATTGAACAGCAAATTGATGCGGTCATGACCGATATTGGTGCTGACGCCGTCAAAACGGGAATGTTATCCGGTTCGAAGATCGTCCGACTGGTGGCCGAATCGGCGAAGAAGTATGACTTTCCCAATCTGGTGGTGGATCCGGTCATGATCGCTAAAAGCGGGGATCCGCTCCTGGCAAAGGAAGCCCGGCAAACTATCCGGGAAGAGCTTATACCGCTGGCAACGGTGATCACACCGAATCTTCACGAGGTAACAGCGCTCACGGGCGATCAGGTGGAAACGGAAGAGGATATGGAGGCAGCGGCCCGGGATCTGCATCAACTGGGATGTCAATGGGTGGTGGTAAAAGGCGGACATCTGACCGGGGCAGCGGAATCCGTAGACGTGATTTACGATGGCACGACCATTTATCGGGAGCGGGCCGAACGTATTCAAACTAAAAATACGCATGGAACAGGATGTGCCTTCGCGTCCGCCATTGCTGCAGGTCTGGCCGGAGGAAAATCTCCGCTGGAGGCCATTCGCCATGCAAAACGGTTTATCACCGAAGCAATCCGGGAAGGACTGGATATCGGTCAGGGCCATGGACCAGCGAACCATCTGGCAGGTATGTCCTCTCCATGGATGGAGTAAAATTCAGATGGTACGGCTGTCGAATTTTGGTAATCAGCGATCATAAACAAATGAAGTGTTGAAGCCATGAAATTTACAGAATCACTCTGGCAGGAAATCACGCCCGTTTATGAGGCAATCCTCGCACACGATTTTATCCAGCAACTGATCGATGGCAGTTTGCCCGGGGAAATCTTCAAATTCTATCTCCAGCAGGATGCATTATATTTAGAAGATTTTTCCAAGGCCCTTGCGATTACCGGAACGAAAGCAATTCAACCTCAACATCATCTCCAGTTTTTGGAATTCGCCCGGGGAGCCATTGTCACAGAGCGAGCGCTGCACGAATCCTATTTTGAAGAATACGGGGTACGGGAGAATGCGACCCGTTCGCCTGCGTGCTTCGGCTACACCAACTTTTTACTCCTGACCGCTTACCAGCAGAGTTACGAAATCAGTACCGCAGCATTGTTGCCCTGCTTCTGGATTTACCGGGAGGTGGGGAATTATATCTTTCAGCAGTCGAAACAAGGGAATCCCTATGATCGATGGATTGAGACATATTCGGGTGAAGAATTCGGCGAGGCTGTGGAGCAGGCCATCGACCTCACTGACATGGCCGCCCGGAATGTAGGTCAGGATCAACAGGAGAGCATGAAGGAACATTTTGTGCGTTCCAGTCAGCTGGAGTGGATGTTCTGGGACAGCGCCTATCAATTGCAGCAATGGGAGCCGTGATAATATTATGTATCCCATGAGAAGTTAATTGTCAGGGGGTGCCGGTCATCTGAATTTTTACGACAGATCGCAGAAGTGAGGCCGGCTGAGAAAACACCCGACGAACCTGATCTGGATAATGCCAGCGGAGGGAGCGATGAATCGAAAAGGCTGCTTCATCCGCTGGGGAAGCAGCTTTTTTTATAATATAACTCGAACGAGGAGAACAGAATGAAACAAATTACCGCAATTATTTTTAGCCTGCTTGTTCTGGTAAGTGGCGCATGGGCGGACACGCGATTAGTCGGGCAGGTGATTGATGATGAAACCCGGAAGCCGCTGGAGGGCGTCAATGTCGTGCTGGTGGGCACCGAAATGGGGGCAGCTACCAACACAGATGGCTTCTACACAATCCGGGCGGTGGAGGCAGGTACCTACAAAATCCGTGCAAGCTACATCGGATATGCCAGAGTGACACGAGCGGTGGAGGTGAGTGGTGACGAAATCCGGGTGAACTTTGCTCTGGAACCAAGTGCTTTGGTTGCGCCGCAGGTGATCGTGGAACCCACCAGAGCGGTGGACCGCCAGACCCCGATGACCTTCTCCAACATCAGCGAGGAAGAACTGGAGTACCGGGATCAGATCCAGGACATTCCGTTAATGCTTTCCGATCTGCCTTCCACGAAAACTTATTCGGAAACCGGCACGGGTATCGGTTACAGCTACCTCAATATCCGGGGATTCGATCAGCGCCGGATTTCCGTGCTCATCAATGGCGTCCCCCAAAATGATCCGGAAGATCATAACGTGTACTGGATTGATTTTTACGACCTGGTCGGATCGCTCAAGGATATCCAGGTCCAGCGTGGCGCCGGAACGGCCTTTTATGGTCCGGCGTCCATCGGCGGAAGTGTGAACCTGATTACACAAAACTATTCCAGGGAATCCACCCTGCAGTTTGAATCCATGTACGGAAGCTACAACACCCGGAAGGCCAGCCTGGAGGGGAGTACCGGCCTCCTGGGCAATCACTGGATCGGGTATGGCCGCCTCACCAGGATCACCACCGATAATTACCGGGATTGGTCCTGGATGGAGTTCTGGCGATATTTTGCCGGCGTGGGCTATTTCAGCAAAGACCATATCCTCAAAATCCAGACCTACGGTGGGCCCCAGGAAGACGGCCTGGCTTATTACGGTATTCCCAAAGATTATGTCAGCGATCCTGAGAAGCGCACCATTAACTACAGCAGTGCCACCAGAGATGTGGAATGGTTCAACCAGCCGCATTATGAGCTCCTGCATCAGTGGCAGTTAAGCGAAAACCTCACCATGAACAACACCTTCTATTATATACGTGGTTACGGATACTTTGATTATGACGGCTCCTGGGCGCCGCCGTCCTATTTCAGGTTGCCCGTAAATCAATTCGCTCCTGCGGCCTGGTATCCGGAAGACGGTCCCGTCGATGTTGCCTCCAATACCATGATCAGAGCATATGTGGACAACAACCAGGGAGGTCTGCTGCACAAATACACCTGGGATCACGAGCGGGGGGAACTCACTGCCGGCATTTCCATCCGGGGACATTCCTCGCTCCACTGGGGAAGGATCCAGGAAAGCGACGGCCTGGTCTTTACCGATACGGTCACAGCGGAAACCCAAACCGTTAGT
>DATFLS010000592.1:0-2204 GCA_035267465.1 bacterium | reverse complement strand
TACTCCTCGTCCAGCCAGGATTTTGACCGCACGGTGGACCGCCACGGCACCGGCGCCGGGGAAGGATTTACTTATAACGTCCCGGTACCGGCCGGCAGCGGGGATGACGTACTGCTGGAATTTCTCCACCATTTTGTACCCCGAATCAGGAGATTCACCCCCGATTATATCGGTATTTCCGCCGGATTCGATGGCTATCGGAAAGATTCGCTCTTGAACCTGAATTATTCCCAGCAGGGATATTATCGATTCGGAACCGTTGTCCACAGTCTGGGTGCGAAAACCTTCGGTTTGCTGGAGGGCGGCTATCACCGGGACATTGTGGCCTGTATCCGGGCACTGGTCGCCGGGCTGAACGGCGCAGAGGATCCCACCGATCAGGAGGCCACTGGATCCGGGGAGCAGGTGCTGGAAAAATTCCACACCTCTTTGCAGCGAGCCGGTGGAAACTAAGTGCAGGATTTCATAATTACGGTAACAGAGAATTTAGGCAGGATGTCCAGAATGGCGTGCGCATTGCCATTCTGTTAATCAAAAGAAAACGCCCACCTTTCTCACCTGCGGTGCGAAGCCCCGCGCAATTCTACCAGGAACACGGATCGTGCCGATTGGCGACGTGTTGGGCGTTTGCGAACCCCGGCCTCGCAAGTAAAATACCGCCGTGGGCCCAGAACAGACAGGGCAGTCGGGAGCAATTTTGTGCAAAGAACTGTTTGCGCGGAGCGGCCAGGGCATGTCAGTTCCTCCGTCACTGGAGAGCCGGGCGGTGGCTTTATCTGGTTCATCCTGTTTATCTTGTCATATATGAATATGTCACTGTATTTATAAAATAAAGTACTAAGCAACACTCCTGAACGCAACTATCGAAGCACCAATCGCCAGGTGAACACCGGCTCAGGTGCGTACGCGGAAGAAAGCCCCGATTCCGCAACTCGACTGCCGGTCGTCCGGGCACACTTGATAAGATCGTTCAGATCCGCTCCCGCAAACCTATCCGCATGCACGGCTTGTCTCACATCCCGGAACAGGGCCGCCGCGCGCCGGCAATGGGTTTCCACCCCGGCCTGAATCCCCTGGCGCCTCTTCACCCCAGCGGCAGCCAGCTTGATGAGCCCCTTCAGAAAATCCGCCACGGTTCCCTGGCGACCCGTCGCATGCCAGAGGCCTTCCCAACTCTCATGCGCCTCCCAATAATATCCATGATTAAATAAATCCACCGCATAAAGATAAGCGGCGGATTGTGACCAGTTCACCCGATCCAGCGGTGGGACGGCCGGCTCCCGTTTGCCATAGGAATGGCCCTCCGGACTCTTCACCGGGTGGGGCGTCACTCCCGGTGTATGGGTATACGCCGGGAAGGGTTTCTCAGGAACATATCGCACGGGAATAATACCTTCGGCTCCGGGACTTCAAGACACAATGTTGTTTATCCTCCATATGAGAGTCTACCAAATAAACACTGAAGATACCAGACCCTAACACAACCGCTCCCCCGGAACTTCTGCGGAATCATCCCCCGGCAAAGACCATATACCACCACATCTTCAAAATTATCATAATCACATATTTTAGGCATATTCATAATCATATAAATTAATATTTCTATAAAATTATTACAAATGATTAATAAAGCTTTTGATTTTAGAATCCTCATGTTATATTCCAGCCGTAATTGTTCAATCATCCATATTTATGAAATAATAATGGCTATTTGAACAATTATATGGCATAAATGACGTGAACAGGTAAGAACGGAGGAAAGCATGGACAGAATCGCGGGGCGACATCTCTTGACACAGTCGGGGGAATGCACACCCGGAAATGCCCGCAATGCACCACTCGCATTCGATGGGGATATACTCCAGGGCGGATCTCGCCCCTTAGCACCACGACAGCGCACCGGAGAAGGCATGACAAATTCTTTTCCGCTTATAGGATCACACTAAAACGCTCACGATAACAAAAGGAATAGACAACTCATGAAATACCTAACTCATCACAGGATAGATTCCTTCGCTACAGGGGTCGATTCGCATCATACCGGTATCACCAACCGGTCAAATTTTCCAGGTCGGCTTCTCCTATGGCTCCTGGGACTAACCCTCATCGTCACGCCTCTGGCAAGCAACCTGCAGGCTCAATTCGCCCTCGGAGCGGATGTGGTCAGCCGGTATATCTGGCGGGGAACCGATTTCGGTAACTCC